>JABCYT010000822.1 GCA_013290035.1 Alphaproteobacteria bacterium | reverse complement strand
CTGCAGGATCTCGGCGAGGTCGGCCAAAAGCTTGATGGCGACGAACTCCTCCCAGGTCTTCAGGGGGAATTCGAAGATCGACAATGGCCGCTTGCCGGCGCCCGGCATCATGCGCTCCTCGGGGATGCCCATCTGGATGCCGAGCTGCTTGAAGCGCACGTGATGGCCGTATTCCTCCATCGCCACGCGGCAGGTCAGCCACTTGGCATAGGGAGTCGGCGCGTAGGCGATGGCCGGCTCGTCGAACACCTGTGCGCCATAGAGCTCGTTGATGGCGTGGCTGATCACCAGCTTAGCGATGGCCTCGCGATACTCCTCCGGCGCGTCTTGAAGGTCCTCGACGGTCTTGACGACGATGGGGTCGCTCATGGGAGGTCTCCTCAGACGAGAGGTTCGGTATTGAAGGCTTCGAGATCGGTGGTGAGGTCGGTGAATTTGTCCGAAAGCTTGGCGCGGAGATCCTGGGCGAGCGTGGCCGGCGTGCCGGCTTCGATCTTCGCCACTGGCCGCGGCTGGCCGAACAGGAACACTTCGCGGCCGCGCACGCCCAGCAACTGCCCGGTGATGCCCTTGCCGGCCGGCGAGCAGAGCGCGGTCACCAGGTTGGCGACATGGTGCGCGCCGATCTTGAGCGCACGCTCCTTGTAGGTCTTCTGTGCCTCGTTGGCGGGCTGGATGATGTCGGTGACACGCGTACGCGCGAAGGGCGCCACGGCATTGGCGGTGATCTGGGCACGCGCCAGGTCCATCGCCGTCACGCGCGTCAGCCCGAACAGACCCGCCTTGGCGCTGGCATAGGCCGCCTGGCCCAGGTTTCCGTACAGGCCGGCCGACGAGACGATGTTGACGATGCGGCCCCAGTCGTAGCCGCCCCCCTTGTCGCTGATTGGGCCGCCGCGGCCCGACTTGCCCTGCTCGCGCATCACCGCTGACGCCGCATTGATGAGATAGAATGGCGCCGAGAGATTGTTGCGGATCACCGCATCCCAGTCGCGCGGATCGGCACGGAACACGAAGGCGTCGCGCAGGATCGCGGCGTTGTTCACCACGATGTCGATGCCGCCGAATTGCTTGACGGCCAGTTCGACGAGATGCTTGGCGACGCCGGGCGAGGCCACGCTCTCGCTGAAGGCCATCGCTTTCTTGCCGAGCGCCGTGGCCGTTTCGCGCGCGACTTCCGGATCGCCGCCGTCGCCGCCGATCGAGGCACCGTTGTCGGCCACGATCACGCTGGCGCCCTCGGCCACCAGGGCTTCAGCGATCGCGCGACCGATGCCGCGTCCGGCGCCGGTGACGATCGCGGCACGTCCTTCCAAGAGTCCCGTCATAGTTCCGCTCCCGTTTTCTTTCCCGCAGTGGCCATCTCGGCTGCCGTGTAGAACGCGTCGGCATGGATGTCGGCGCGCCGCATGCCGCGCTGCTCGAACAGTTTGGTGGCCGCTTCGACCATGACCGGCGGGCCGGCGAGATAGGCCTTGCAGCCGTCGAACTCGTCGAAGTCGGCGGCGACGGCTTCGTGCACCAGCCCATTGCGCAGGTTCGAGCCGTCGCCCTCGCTCAGCACCGGAATGAAATGCAGGTTGTCGTGCGTCTTGGCCAGCGCCGCGAAATGATCATGCAGGTAGAGGTCGCGTTCGGTGCGGACACCGAAATAGAAATAGATGTGCTGCGGCAACGCCTTCTGCAGCGCCCGCTCGACGATCGACTTCAGCGGCGCCATGCCCGAACCGCCGGCCACGGCGATGATCGGCCCGCGATGACCCTCGCGCAGGTAGGAGGGACCGAACGGCCCCTCGACACGGACGTGATCGCCGATCTTGAGCTTCGTCGCCACGTGCATGCTGGTGGCGCCGCCCGCGGTTTGCCGCACGTGGAACTCCAGCACCGGATCGCCCGGCACGTTGGCCATCGAGTAGTCGCGCGGCGGACAGCCTTCGAAGGTGACGGAGGCGAACTGGCCGGCCGAGAAGTCGAACGGCCCGCCCGAGACGATCGCCAGGCGAATGCGCTTGATATCGTGCGTGGCATCTTCGAGCCCGACCACGGTGCAGTCGAGCAGGCGGCGGGGATGGACGACGAGGTCGTCCTCCTCCAGCCAGGCGACTTCGCCGTCTTCCCACGGCACGGCACGGCAGGCGAGGATGAGGCCGCGCGCTTTCTCCTCGTCGGAAAGGGCGAATTCGGAATAGCCTTCCATCGTCACCTCGCCCTTCACGAGATGCGACTTGCAGGCGCCGCAATTGCCCGACTGGCAGCCGAACGGATAGCCGATGCCGGCATCGAGCGCCGTCGCCAGGATGGTGGCGCCGGTCGGAACGTCGATGGTGCGGTCGGCCTGGGCGATGCGGACTTTGAAGCTCATTTGATCGCTGAGAGAATTTGTTTGCTCCCCAAACAATCTCCGTTTACCACTCCCATCATGGGCCGTCCACCCGCCAAATCATCCCCCGCCCTGGACCGGGGCCTGCTGCCGTCCTTGCTGGGCTACATGCTTCGCCGCAC
>JABCYT010000821.1 GCA_013290035.1 Alphaproteobacteria bacterium | reverse complement strand
CCGAGCCTTCGGTGTAACCCGCGATCACGACCCGGCGGCCTGCGTCGTTGGCCGCCTTGACATGCTCGGCCACCTTGTCGAACAGGTTCACGCCCTGCGCCGTGCGGGCCTGCGCGAAGCCTTCATGGCGGCGTCCATGGAGATCGATGGCGTTCGGCTGGCCGGGCGCGGCATCGAAGGTCGTGAATTGCGCCACGGCGTGGCCTTCGAGCAGCCGGTCCCATTCCGACGGCTTCAGATAAAGCCGCTCGGGCGGCACGGGCTTGTAGTCGGCGGCGCCGCTCATGCCGCCCTTGGCGCCCGTCTTCAGCCGCGCGTCGTAGTAGTCGGTGATGAGCTCATGCCGGGCCTTGAAGGCCTCGCCGATCTGGTGATCGGCCGTGACGATTGCCTCGGGGCAATAGTCGAGCAGGGTCTCCAGGTGGTCGTGGAACAGCGGCAGCCAGTGCTCCATGCCGACATGGCGCTGTCCGGCCGACACCGCCTCGTAGAGGATGTCGTCGCCGGCGACATTGCCGAACAGCTCGCGGTAGCCGCCGCGGAAGCGCGCGATGCTGTCGTTGGTCAAAAGCACTTCGCTCACCGGCAACAGCACGACCTCGTCGCGCGTCCCGGTCGAGCGCTGGCTCATGGCATCGAATGAGCGGATCGCCTCGAGGCTGTCGCCGAACAGGTCGAGGCGCAGCGGCTCGGAGGTGCCGGGCGGGAAGAGATCGACCAGGCCGCCGCGCACGGCGAATTCGCCCGGCTCCATCACCGTCTCCGAGCGGCCGTAGCCGTTCTCGCCTAAAAATTTGATCAGCCAGGCGACGTCGACGGTCTGGCCCTTGCGCAGCACGACCGCCGCCTCGGCATAGAGGCTGCGCGGCGGCACGCGCTGCAGGGCCGCGCCGACCGAGGCCAGCACGATACGCGCGGGCATTCCGGGCTTCCGGGGCGCGGCCAGTCGCGCCAGGGTTTCCAGCCGCTCCGCCACGATGTCGGGATGGGGCGACAGGCGGTCGTAGGGCAGGCAGTCCCAGGCCGGGAACACCAGGACCTCGCGCTCGGGCGAGAAGAAGCGCAGCCCGTCCTGCAGCCGCTCCAGCCGCTGGCCGTCGCGCGCCACGTGCAGGACGTCCTGCCCGCCGGTGGTGCGCGCCAGCTCGGCCAGCGCCAGCGAATCGGCGCCCTCCGGCAGCCCGGCGACGGCCCAGCGGCCCGGCTTGCGGTGGATAGCGGCAAGCGTATCGGAAAGCGACGTCACTAAAACCTCACACGAAACGCCAAAAGCCGGCGCAACACCGGCGTGTCGGCCTCGGGGGGGATTTCGGCCTGGCCCGAGACCCAGTCGAAGATGTCGTTGTCGCCCGCTTCGAGCAGGCGCTCGTACTGATCAAGCTCGGCGGCATCGAATGTGGCGATCTCGGCGCGCGCGAACTGGCCAAGGAGGATGTCGTTCTCCTTGTTGCCACGATAGACGCTGCGATAGAGCAAACGCTTGCGCCGCGTCTCGAGATCCGCCTCGCCTGCCATGTTTTCCCCAGGTCCGGCCCGAAAAGGGGCGTAGCATATAGGCGGCGGCGATGGCGAAGTCACGCGGCCCGAAAGCCTAGCATCCATGCGCCCCGAGAGCCTCACGCCCCTGTTCGCCCAAGTGACGTCGCTGCCCGGAATCGGGCCGCGGCTGGGCAAGCTCGTGGAGAAGCTGGCGGGCCCGTTGGTCGTCGACCTGCTCTGGCACCTGCCCTTCGCCGTGGTCGACCGCCGCCATGCGCCCGAGATCGCCCGGGCCGGCGCGGGCGAGATCGCCACTCTCACCGTCACGGTCGACGAACATCTGGTGCCGCGCAACCCGCGCCAGCCCTATCGCGTCTGGTGCAGCGACGAGAGCGGCAGGCTTTGCCTCACCTATTTCAATGGCCGCGAAGATTACCTCAAGAAGGTCCTGCCGGTGGGCGAGGTCCGGGTGGTGAGCGGCAGGGTCGACATCTACCAGGGCGAGGTGCAGATGACGCACCCCGACCACGTCGTGCCGCTCGATCAGCGCGAGTCGATCCTGCGGGTCGAGCCGGTCTATGGGTTGACCACCGGCCTCACCCAGCGGCCGATCCAGAAGGCGATCGCCGCCGCCGTCGAGCGCGCGCCGGCGCTGCCCGAGTGGCAGGATGCGGCCTATCTCGCGCGCAATCGCTGGACCGACTGGCGGTCGTCGCTTGCCCGAGCGCACGCGCCGGCCGAGGAGACCGACCTTTCGCCGATGAACCCGGCGCGGGCCCGGCTTGCCTTCGACGAATTGCTGGCAAGCCAGCTCGCGATCGCCCTCGTGCGTCATCACAACCGCACCGTGGCGGGGCATGCCACGAGAGGTGACGGCCACCTGCGTAGGGCAACGCTAGCGGCACTGCCGTTCGAGCTGACGCCCAGCCAGAAGCTCGCGATCGGCGAGATCGAGGCCGACCTCGCCAAGCCCGAGCGCATGATCCGCCTGCTGCAGGGCGATGTCGGCAGCGGCAAGACCGTG
>JABCYT010000820.1 GCA_013290035.1 Alphaproteobacteria bacterium | reverse complement strand
CGCGCTTGGCCGGAAGCCGCGCCACCAGCCGTTCATGGTCGGAGCTGATCGCGGCAAGGTCGAGCAGCAGCGACAGCAGCACCTCCTCGAGACGCTCCGGCGCCGCTTCGACATCGTCGAGACGGCAGCGCAGGCCCCGCAAGGCGGCCAGGAGGCCGACCGGCGGCGCGAAGACCATGTCGGCAAAGCAAGGTTCGTCGGCAATCCTGCCGCCGCCGATCTCTTGCCACGCCACCGATGCCTCGCCGAGCAGCGTCAGCGAGAAGAACAGGCAAAAGGACTCGCTGCCCCGCCGGTCGAGAAATTCGACCTCGTAGGGCTGGCCGGCCTGGAGCATCAGCACTTTGTCGCCCTCCAGGCGGTGCTGGACCCGGTCGACCTGGTAACGCGCTGCGCCGCGCGGAATCCATTTCAACGAAAAGGCGCCGTCGCGGTTGACGGCGGTGAAGTCGCGGGCAAAGCCGTTCAGGATGCCGATGTGGGACGCGCTGCTGGCGGGGCCGTAGCTCCGCCGCCCGGCGTGTCGGGGGACATCCGTGCCAACCCGGTCGATGCTGACCCGTGTCTGCATCTCGGCAGTTTGGCAAGCCGCAGGCGCGGGTGGAAGAGGGCTGCTCTCGGCGCTCCAGCTAGAACGGCTCGATCAGCCGCTTGCGCGTCGTGCGCGGGGTTGGCGGGGGCAGGGTGGCGAGCGTCTTGATCAGGATGTCGCGCGTATCGGCCGGGTCGATCACGTCGTCGTAGTGATAGCGGGCGGCGACCTCGATTGCGGTGTTCGAGCGCTTCAGCGCATCGGTCAGCCGCTTGTGCAGGGCCGCGCGCTCCTCGGCATCGGCGACGGCGTCGAGCTCGGCCTTGTAGATGATGTTGACCGCGCCCTCGAGCCCCATGCCGCCATACTCCGCCGTCGGCCAGGCGAGCAGGATCGCGGGATTGAGCGGCTGGGAGCCCATGACGTAGTAGCCGAGGCCATAGGCCTTGCGCAGCACGACGGTCATCACCGGTACGGTGGCGTTGGCGAAGGCCGTGAGCACGCGCGCGCTCTTGCGCACCAGGCCGGTGCGCTCGACGTCCGGCCCGACCATCAGGCCGGGCGTGTCGCACAGCGACAGGATCGGGATGTCGAAGGCGTCGCAAAGCTGGATGAAGTGCGCGGCCTTGTCCGAGGCCGGGCTGTCGATGGCGCCGGCCAGGAACATTGGCTGGTTGGCGACCACGCCGACCGGCCGGCCGGCGATGCGAACGAGCGACGTCACCACGGCGCGGCCGAAGCCTGCTTTGAGCTCGAGCGCGCTGCCGACGTCGGCGATGCCGTCGATCACCTTGCGCACGTTGTAGGCGCGCCGCGGATTGTCCGGCACGACGTCGCGCAGCGCCGTGCCGTCGGGCGCCGCGCCCGGGGCGGTCGCGCCGCCGAAATAGCCGAGATACTTGCGCGTCACCGCAATGGCTTCGGCCTCGTCCTCGACCAGAACGTCGATGACGCCCGACGCCACGTGCACCGATGCCGGGCCGATCTCCTCGGGGGTCAGTTTGACGCCCAGCGCGGCCTCGACCAGCGGCGGGCCGGCCATGCCCAGGGTTGAATCCTTGGTGGCGATCAGCACGTCGCACATGCCGGCGAGGTTGGCGTGGCCGGCGAAGGCGCGGCCGGGCAGGATGCCGACGGTCGGCACCAGCCCCGACAGGCGTGCGAACACCACGAAGGTCGGCGTGGCGCCGCGGCCCTCGACCTTCATGTCATGCGGCCTGGCCCCGCCGCCGTCGAGCCAGCACACCACCGGCAGGCGATGGCGCTCGGCATGCTCGAACATGCGGGTCGTCTTCATGTGGTTGATGGCGCTCTGCGTGCCGGCATAGACCGTGTAGTCGTAAATCAGCAGGTCGACCGGCCTGCCGTCGATCTGCGCGGTACCCATGACCACGCCGTCGGCCGCGCCGGTCATGCCCGACACGGCTGGCCGCGCAAGTCCGCCGTATTCGACGAAGCTGTCTTGATCGACCAGGGCGGCGATGCCCTCGCGCGCCGTCCAGCGGCCGCGCTTGCGTTGCTGCGCCACCGCCTTTGGACGAGCGTCATCGAGAATGGCGGCGCGGCTTTCGAGCACCTGCTGCAGGTCGGGCCGCAGGGGCTTGTCTGATTTGGGTTTTGTCATGTCCTTCCATACTGGCGTGTCCGTGGCTCGCCGGACAAGCCATTATGCGACGAACCAGCCCGTTCAGGCGGTTCGCATCCGCTCGGCTCGCCGGCGCAGCAGATGCGCGCAGCCCATCAGCAGCACCGTCAGCACGATGGTCAGCGTCGACACGGCCGCGATCGTGGGATCGATCGCAAAGCGCAGATCGTCCCACATGCGGCGCGGCAAGGTGACGGCGCCGGAGCCGGACAGGAAGAGCGCTACCACCAGCTCGTCGAAGGACGTGATGAAGGCGAACAGCGCGCCGACCAGCACGCCGGGCCGGATCAGCGGCAGCGTCACCTGGAAGAACGTCCCGCCGGGCGTGGCG
>JABCYT010000819.1 GCA_013290035.1 Alphaproteobacteria bacterium | reverse complement strand
GTTGGCGAACGCCACCAGCCGCCGCGCCATGCCGCCCTCGGCCATGATCGCGCCGGCGAGCACGAAGAAGGGGATGGTGAGCATCGCGACCTTGCTCACTCCGTCCGAGATCTTGAGCATCACCGCTTCGAGCGGGATGCCGATCGTGAACGCGCCGGCGATCGCGGCGAGCCCCAGTGAATAGGCGATCGGCACGCCGATCGCGAAGCAGAAGAACAGCGTGCCGATGACGCTGAAGAATTCCATGCCCGGTCAGTGCGGCGCAACCGCGCCCGGCGCCGCGGCGGCGGCCGGCCGGCCCAACAGCACCCGCTCGAGCACGAACAGGAAGGTGACCGCACCGGAGAGCGGAATCGGCAGATAGGTGACCCCGACCGACAGCGAGGGGAAATCGGCGATCGCCTGGTACCACGTGGCCGCGCACAGCCCCGCCCCGTAGACCACCATGAACAGCGCGAGCGCCGCCACCAGCGCCTCGGCGAGCAGTTCCGCGCCGCGTTTCCAGCGTCCGGAGAGCATGCGCACGAACACGGACACGCTCATGTGCGTCCCCGTGCGGTAACAGGCAGCCGCACCGAAGAAGGTCAGGACGATGGTCAGCAGCACCGCGGTCGGCTCCGGCCAGGACGCGGCGCGGTTGACGACATAGCGGGTATAGACGCCCCAGGGAATGATCGCCGAGATCGCCACCAGCGCCGTGCCGGCCAGCAGCACGCAGGCAAAATACAGGACATCCATCATCCTGCGCACGACGTGCGCCATGGCCCGGCTACTGCACGGCCTGGATGCGCTTGATCATGTCCGCGTATTTCGGCCCGTACTTATCCCACACCGGCTTGACTGCGTCCTGGAACGGCTTCTTGTCGGCGATTTCGGTGATCGTGATGCCGGCGGCCTTCGCCTTGTCCATCGCCGACTTCTCGTACTTCACCCACAGCTCGCGTTCCTCGAACTGCGCCTCGCGGCCGAATTTCTTGACCAGCACCTGGTCGGCCGGGGTGAGCGCATCCCAGGCCTTCTTCGACATGACCAGGATCTCGGGCACGATCAGGTGCTCGTCGAGGGTGTAGAACTTCGCCACCTGGTAATGGTTGTCGAAGACGAAGCTCGGCGGGTTGTTCTCGGCGCCGTCGACCACGCCGGTCTGCAGCGCGCTGAACACCTGGTCGTAGCCCATCGACACGCCGTTGCCGCCGAGCGCGTTCATCATGTCGACGAACATCGGGTTGCCCATGACGCGGAATTTCATGCCCTTGAGGTCGTCGATGTTGCGGATCGCCTTCTTGGTGTCGTACAGGCTGCGGGCGCCGGCGTCCATCCAGCACAGGCCGACCAGCCCGGCCTTGGGATTGTTGGTGACCTTGTCGAGAAGCTCTTGGCCGATCGGACCGTCGATCACCTTCTGCATGTGCGCGGTGCTGCGGAACAGGTAGGGAAGATTGAAGACATTGAGCTCGTCGACGACCGGGCCCAGAGCGCCCACGCTCACCCGCGCCAGCTGCAACGCGCCGACCTGCGCCTGCTCGATCGCCTCCTTTTCGCCGCCCAGCTGCATCGACGGATACATCTGCACGCTCAAGCGGCCGTTGGTGGCCGCTTCCAGTTTCTTGCCCATGCTGACGATCGCCGCGACGGTCGGATAGCCGTCGGGGTGAACGTCGGATGCCTTGAGCACCATCTTCGGCTGGGCGTAGCCGCCACCGGCCAGGCCCAGCGCCACGGCGGCAAGCGCGAGCCGCAGCGCGTCACGTCGGTCGATCATGAATTCCTCCTCACGTTTTATGCCCGCGTTGAGCTTCTTGCCAGAGGGACCGCCCGCGGGTCAGACCACCTGACAACCTTACGACTTGACCAAAGCGCGGCCAAGTTAGCATCCCGCGTAGGCGTTGACAAGCGCCGCGGCCGGCCGCCGCGGCGCGGGCTTCAACCGCTGTTGCGCAAGCCCGCGGCCAGGCCGTTGATCGTCAAGTGAATCGCGTGCTGCGTCGGCTCGTCGGTCTGGCCGGCGCGGTGGCGGCGCAGCAGCTCCACCTGCAGGTGGTTGAGCGGATCGAGATAGGGAAACCGGTTGCGGATGCTGCGCTCGAGCGTGGGGTTGTCCGCGAGCAGCGTCTGCTGCCCGGTAGCGGCGAGCAGCCAGCGTACGGTTCTTTCGTGCTCGGCGGCAAGCCGCGGAAAGATCGCGGCGCGCACCGCCGCGTCGGGGACCAGGTCGGCGTAGCGGGACGCGATCGTCAGGTCGGTCTTGGCGAGCACCATGCTCATGTTCGAGAGCATGCTGCGGAAGAACGGCCAGCGCGCGTGCATGTCGCGCAGCCGGGCGAGCCGGCTCGCGCGCGCCGGCGGCGCCGCGTCGAGCCAGGTTTCGACGGCGCTGCCGAAGCCGTACCAGCCCGGCAACGCGAGCCGGCACTGGCTCCAGCTGAATACCCACGGAATGGCGCGCAGATCCTCGATCTTCTGCGAGGGCTTGCGCGACGCCGGCCGGCTGCCGATGTTGAGCTCGGCGAT
>JABCYT010000818.1 GCA_013290035.1 Alphaproteobacteria bacterium | reverse complement strand
ATGCCCTGCCGTACGGGACGATGGTCGGCCCCAAGAAGCACCTGGTGATCCCGTACTCGCTCGCGACCAATGACGGGAAATTCAACTGGGGCGCCTTCGGCTCGCCGGCGGATTTCGAGAAGTACCTCAAGGCGAATTTCGACCAGCTCTACAAGGAGGGCCGGACCCATCCCAAGATGATGTCGATCGGCCTGCATATGCGCCTGACCGGCCATCCCGGGCGGGCGCAGGCGCTCGCCAACTTCATCGCCTACGCCAAGTCCCACCCCGATGTGTGGTTCGCCCGCCGGATCGACATCGCGCGCCACTGGATGGCGCATCACGCCTGATTTCCCAAGCACTTACACGAGCGAGGCCATATGCCGAACCCATTCCCCAATCCGGGCGCCGTTCCGGGGCCGGTGCGCGACGTCGTCGGCTACAACGGCAAGCCGCCCAAGGTCACCTGGCCCGGCGGCGCGCGCATCGCCATCTCGCTCGTCGTCAACTACGAGGAGGGATCGGAGCTCGCCGTCGGCGACGGCGACGGGCTGACCGAGCGCGGCCTTTCGGAATCGGCCGTGCGGCCATGGCCCGATGGCAAGCGCGACCTCGCGATGGAGACGATGTACGAATACGGCGCGCGCTCCGGATTCTGGAGGCTCATGGATATTTTCGATGAGCTCGAGGTCAAGAGCACGTTCTATGTCTGCGCCGTCGCGCTCGAACGCAATCGCAAGGCGGCGCGCGAGATCCGCGGCCGCGGGCACGATGTCGTGTCGCACGGCTATCGCTGGGAGGACGTGACGCTGCTCACCCGCGAGCAGGAGCGCGAGCATATCCGCCTCGCCGTCGCTTCCATCACCGAGACGACCGGCGAACGGCCGTCGGGCTGGTATTGCCGCTATGGACCGAGCGTCCACACGCGCGAGCTCGTGGTCGAGGAAGGCGGATTTCTCTACGATTCCGACGCCTACAACGACGATCTGCCGTACTGGACGATGGTCGGCGGCAAGAAGCACCTGGTGATCCCCTATTCGCTGGTCAACAACGATTCGCGGTTTGCCCAGGGCCATTTCGGTGCGCCCGAGTCCTTCGAGGAGCACCTGCGCTACACCTTCGACCGGCTCTACAAGGAGGGGGCGACGTATCCGAAGATGATGTCGATCGGGCTGCACATGCGCGTCGCCGGCCATCCGGCCCGTGCCCAGGCCGTCTACAAGTTCATCCAATACGCCAAGTCGTTTCCCGATGTCTGGTTCGCCCGCCGCATCGAGATCGCGAAGCACTGGCAAGAGCACCACGCGTGACCAAGCCATCGGCGGTCAAGGATGCCGCGCGACAGGCAATCGACGCGGCGGCGGCCGTGCTGTTCGACATCAGCGCCAGGATGCACGCCGAGGTCGAGCTGGCGTTCGAGGAGGCGAAGGCGCAGGCTTGGCAGTGCGCAGCGCTGCGCAACGCGGGCTTCGCGGTCGAAGAGGGGCTGGGCTCTTTGAAGACCGCCTTCCGCGCGACCGTGAAATCCGGCAAGCCCGGCCCGAGGATCGCCTTCCTGTGCGAATATGACGGGCTGCCGGTCTATGGCCAGAGCTGCGGCCACAATGTCGTGGCGGCGGCCGGAGTGGGAGCCGCGATCGGGCTGGCGAAGGTGGTCGACCGGATCGGCGGCGAGGCGGTGGCGCTGGGCACGCCGGGCGAGGAAGGCGGCGGCGGCAAGAACATCCTGCATCGCGAAGGCTTCTTCGACGGCATCGACGCGATGATGCTGATCTATCCCGGCATGGACAATATCGCCCATTCCCGCACTTTGGGCGCGACCCGCGTACAATTTGCCTATTTCGGCAAGGCAGCCCATGCGGCGGCGCGGCCGGAACTGGGCATCAATGCGCTCGATGCCATGCTGCTGGCCTTCAACGGGATCGGCGCGCTGCGCCAGCAACTGCCCTCCGAGGTGCGGGTGCATGCCATCATCACCAAGGGCGGAACCTTGCCGCAGGTCGTCCCTGATCACACCACCGGCGTGCTGACCGTGCGCGCCAACGATCCCGCGACCCTGGAACGGGTGATCCCGCGAATCGACGCCTGCCTCACCGGCGCCGCCCTCATGACGGGCGCCCGCCTCGAACGCACCTGGCGGGAGAATCCGGGCCGGGCGCTGCTGAGCAACTTCGCCATCGCCGAAAGCTTCGAGCACAATCTGAAAGATCTCGGCCGCACGACCCGGCCGCGCGACGAGCTGTCGGGTGCATGGTCGGGCGACACCGGCAATGTGAGCTGGTTCGTGCCGACGATTCAGCCGCAGATGGCCATGACCGGGCGCGACGTGCCGCCCCATAGCCACGAATTCCATGCCGCCTCGATCGGACCCGCCGCCGAAGCCTGCATCCTGGACTCGGCCAAGGCGATGGCCATGACGGCCATCGACCTCATCGTGGACCAGGAACTTCTTGCGGCGGCCAAGGCGGAATTCGCTGCTGCCGCCTCTCGATGACGATCCGTCAGGGCCACGCGAAAGGCTGCGGATAGGGTCGGCC
>JABCYT010000817.1 GCA_013290035.1 Alphaproteobacteria bacterium | reverse complement strand
AGTCAATATATACTTAAGTCATCCTGTCGCCGCCCGGCGACTTATCCCCTGTTGTACTTGCCGATCACGAGCAGCGCGCGTTGCCAGTCCTTGCGCGGCAGGGAGAAGGTCTTGTCGGGGTTCCACTGCTTGACCGTCCACGACGTCGAGTTGAAGCGGACCAGGCGCTTGATCAGCGCATAGCGCGCGCCGTCGGCCGCCTCCTGGATCAAGAGGCAGTCGTCGCCGGCATTGGGCGGCACGGCCGGATTCACCAGCAGCAGGTTGCCGTGCTCGTAGGCCGGGAACATCGATTCGCCCACCACGTAGCAGGCGAAGGCGTCGCGCACGCCGACCAGCCGCTGGTCGCGATGGATCCAGGCGATGGCGTCGCCCGACAGCACCCAGGCACCCTCCGGCCCGCCCGCCGCCGAGGCATAGACCGCGAGGTCCGGCCGGCCGGCGTTGAGCCCCATCGGCGGCGGCATCGCCGCCGATGGCGGGCCGCCGAGCGGACCGTCGTGATCGGTGATCAGGGAGTCGACCGTGGTGCCCAGGAACGACGCCAGTTCCGACAGCCGCACGGATTTCGGCCCGGTGTCCTTGGCGAACCACTGCGACACCGCCGATTCGGTGATCTTGAGGCGTCTGGCGATGTCGACCGGCTTCTTGCCGGCCCGGATCATCGCGTTCTCGATTCTTTTGCCGATGGCCATTGTTAAGTCCTACTAAACATCGCAGGCGATGTCATCAACTTTCTCTTAAAGTTTTCCTTGAAAATTTCTTAAGCGTGACTTATATTCGGTCCATGGAAGATCCCGGACTAGCAAAGGCCCGCCAGGCCGCCGGCGGCACCAACGCCCAGCTCGCCAGGCTTTTGGGCATTACCCCCTCGGCGATCAGCCAGTGGGTCCGCGTGCCCTACCGTCGCGCGCTGCAGATCGAAGCCCGCACCGCCGGCCGGGTCACGCGCGAGGAGCTCCGGCCCGACGTGTTCGGCCCCGCCTTGGCCGACAACGGGATGGCGAGGGGCTGATGGTCCCGCGCGCGCCCCTTCCTCCGCTTCGTCATTCCTGCGGCTCCGACGCCCCCTCCCGGGCTGCCGATCCCCCGGCAGTGCGTCGCCGCAGGATAGGGCCGACGGCGCCGTCCCCTGCGCGCCGTCGGCCCGCCTCTCTACTGGTCGCCGAGCCAGGCCGGCCACAGGCCCCGGCGGGCCTTGCGCGCCTCGAACTCGGCATCGGCGTAGCGCTGGCCGGCGCGCGATTCCCAGGGCAGCGCCTCGTCGAGCTCGAAGCCATAGGCCATGCCGCCGGCGATCATCGAGCCGCCGAGGTCGCCTTGGTCGCCGACGCTGCATTGCGCGACGATGCGGCACTCGCGATCGAAGCGCGCCGGCCGGCATTTCACCTTGTGGTCGGCCTTGGCCAGCAGGTCGGCGAGATAGGCCCGCGCGCGCATGCCCGGCACGCTCTCGACTCGGGTGGTGTCGCGCAGCTCGGGCGCCTGGATGCCCCAGATGCGCAGATGCGCCTTCAATCCGGTGCCGCCCAGGGTCTGACCGTCGATGGCGAAGGCCTGGCCATCCCACGCCTTGGGCAGCTCGCCCACGGCGGCGCACTCGGCGGGCTTGGCCTCCGGCGCCGGCGCTTTGCGCGGCTGGGCGTCGGCGGCGAACGCGGCCAGGGTACCGGCGAGGACGAGGGTGAGGGGAATGATCTTCATACCCACCACTCTCGCGAGTATTGCGGCGGATCTGCGGTCGCCTGCCGCGTCAGCCCGGCCGCGCGCGCCCACCCGGTGGGCGCCTCGACGGCTCAATGGTGAGCGCTGTGCGTCGCGCTCGGACGGACCGATGCCCGCCCGATTTCCACCGGGATCAAGGCCCGGCCGAATTCCTTGGATCGGATGGCGCTCGGCATATCGGCAGCGCGACTGGCGCGCGGCGCCGATTGACCCCTCTCGACAAGCGCCCGCACATGTTCCTCGGCCAGCTGCGTGACGTTCGCCAGGGCGTCCCTTTCGGTCGCGCCATAAGCCGCGACATCCACGAGGTCGGGAACGCTCGCGATGAAGCGGCCTTCGCTGTCGCGATCGACCATCGTCCAGTACCAGACTTTGTACATTGTCCCTTCCTCCCAATTCCCCCGGCAACGGTAGCGAAGCGTCCACGCGCAAGGCAACCGGCCCTGTGGACAGTCGCGCCTTGCCACAGCGATGCCACGGCGGGCGAGAACAGGCGCCGCCGCGCCCGTCATCGCGTGAAACGCCGCCGCGAGGGCAGGAGGCGGTGATGGTGTGGAAGCCCGTGTGGAACCAGCGCTGCAGCGAGATCCTGCGCCGCAATGCCCAGCACTACACCAACAGCGAGATCGCGGCCGAGATCGAGGCGGCGACGGGCCTGCGCTTCAGCGTCCCCTTCGTGAGCCGGCGGCGGGCGGCGCTCGGGCTCGACTGTCCGCAGCGCAACGACTGGACCGCGCCGATCACGCGGCGGCGATGGTTGAGGAGTCGGTCGGTCAGCAACAAGCACGGTCAGC
>JABCYT010000816.1 GCA_013290035.1 Alphaproteobacteria bacterium | reverse complement strand
CCCGTGGGCGGCCGACTGGGCCAAGCGCAACCCCGCCGGCTCCGGGCCCTATACGCTGGCCGCCAACACGCCGGGCGTCGAGGTCGTGCTGGAGGCGCGCAAGGATCACTGGCGCGGCGTGCCGGCGTTCCAGAAGGTCGTCTTCAAGTTCGTGCCCAACGAGGCCGACCGCGTGCTGCTGTTGAAGCGCAAGGCGGTCGACCTGGTGGTCGGCCGGCCCGGCCTGTCGCCGCGCAGCATCAAGGCCTTCGAGGGCGACAAGACCTTCAAGATCGTGAGCGTGCCCGACACGACCTGCCATTGGCTGGCGATGAACCAGACCAAGGCGCCGCTCGACAATGTGAAGGTGCGGCAGGCCATCAACTACGCCATCCCGGTGGCCGCGATCGTGCCCAACGTGCTGATGGGCTATGGCGCGGCCATGACCTCGCCCGTGCCGGCGCTCACGCCCGGCCATGACGGCAAGCTCTCACCCTACAAGTTCGACCTCGACAAGGCCCGCGAGCTGATGAAGCAAGCGGGCGTCACCGCGCCGGTCACGCTCGATCTCGCCGTGCGCATCGGCTGGCAGCCGCACGAGGAGGCCGCGGTGTGGATCCAGCGCGAGCTGGAAAAGATCGGCTTCAAGATCAACATCACGCGCCAGACCGACGCGACCTTCCGCCAGCTCGCCTCGAAGGGCGACCTGCAGCTCTCGATCGAATCCTGGCAATCCTGGGTGAACGATCCCTTCTTCCATCTGGTGCCGCTGTTCCACAGCACGTCGAAAGGCACCAACACCGCGTTCTATGCCAACCCGAAGTTGGACAAGCTGCTCGACCAGAACTACCACGAACCCAACGCCGACAAGCGCCTTGCCGCGGCCCGCGAGGCGCAGCAGATCGTCATCGAGGATGCTGTGTGGGGCATGCTTTGGTACGACAACTGGACGCGCGTCATGCGCGCCGACCTGGTGGGCATCGAGAAGCGCTGGGACACCTTCGAACGCTTCACGGCGATGAAGCTCGCCTGAGCCCAGGTGGCCTTTCTCGGTTACTTCCTGCGACGGCTCTCCCTCGTCATCCCGACTCTCCTGGGCGTGACCATCATCACGTTCACCCTGACCTACGTGCTTCCCGGCAATCCCGCCGTCGTGAAGGCGGGGCCGCTGGTCTCGCCCGAGGTCGTCAAGGAGCTGGAGAAGGCCATGGGCCTCGACCAGCCGGCCTGGGTGCAATATGGCCGCTACATCTCGGGCGTCCTGCACGGCGACCTCGGGCAGAGCGCCTCGACCGGCCGGCCGGTGCTGGAGGATTTCAAGCAGCGCCTGCCGGCCACCCTGGAGCTGACCTTGGCCAGCCTCCTCATCGCCCTGGTGCTGGGCATCCCGCTCGGCGTGCAGTCGGCCGTGCATCGCGACAGCGCGATCGACCATCTCGGCCGCATCGTCGGCGTGGCGGGCGTCGCCATGCCGACCTTCTGGACCGGGCTGCTGTCGCTTTACGTATTCTTCTATTTGCTGGGCATCGCGCCGCCGCCGCTCGGCCGCCTGGGCGCCGGCATCGCGCCGCCGCAGGCCATCAGCGGCCTCTATGTCCCGGACAGCCTGCTCACCGGCAACTGGATGGCGCTGGGCTCGGCGCTGCACCAGCTCATGCTGCCGGCCCTGACGCTCGGCCTCAGCGTCATGGCGCCGATCGCCCGCATGGTTCGCTCGACCATGCTCGAGATCCTGGAGTCCGACTACATCAAGGCGGCGTGGGCTGCGGGCATTCCGCCGCGACGCGTGATCTATGGCGATGCGCTGGCCAACGCGATGATCCCGCTGATCACCATCCTGGGCATCGTCTTCGGCTTCCTGATGGCCGGCAACGCCGTGGTCGAAAGCGTGTTCGCCTGGCCGGGCATCGGCAACTACGCCATCACCTCGCTGATGACCAAGGATTCCGGACCGATCCAGTCGTTCGTGCTGTTCGTGGCGCTGCTCTACGTCATGGTGAACTTCGTCATCGACATCCTCTACGGGTTGATCGACCCGCGCATCCGGCTGGAGTGATGACCGGGACCCCGCCCTCGCCCGTCATAGCGATCGCGCCAGCATCGACGGTGCTGCGCCTCGTCTGGCTGCGGCTGCGACGCAACTGGCTGTCGGCCGCGGCGCTCGCCGTCATCGTCCTGATGATGCTGGCGGCGGTGCTGGCCGGCTGGGTCGCCCCCTACGAGCCCGATGCGACCGATGCCGACGCCGCGCTGCAGGCGCCGTCGCTGTACCATTGGCTGGGCACCGACATTTACGGCCGCGACCTGCTCTCGCGCATCATCTACGCCGCGCGCATCGACCTCGCCGTCGCCTTCGGCGCCACCGCGCTCGCCCTGGCGATCGGCGCCTCGATCGGCGTCGTGGCCGGCCTCTATCGCGGCATCGTCGATCTCCTGATCATGCGCTGCGTCGATTCGATCATGGCCTTCCCCGCCTTCATCCTGGCGATGGCCATCACCGCGGCGCTCGGCAACAGCGTCGGCAACGTGCTGATCGCCATCGCCTTGACGCAGATCCCGAA
>JABCYT010000815.1 GCA_013290035.1 Alphaproteobacteria bacterium | reverse complement strand
CTTGACCAGCGCCGACATGGTCGCGGCCGCGCGCTCGCGATCGAAGAAACGCGAGTTCAGCTGCACGGTGCGGTGGCGATCGACACGCGCATCCGCCATGATGAAGCCCAGCGCCGAGAACTGGCCGGGAAAGTTGGGAACGAGGCCGCGCGGAATGGACGCGTCGGTCATCAGGTCGCTGATGTGCGGCGGACCGGCGCCGCCAAATGCTACCAGGACGAAATCCCGCGGATCGAGACCCTGTTCGGTCAAGACGCTGTGCAGGGCACCGACCATATTGTTATTGGCGATCTGAATGATCGAAAGCGCGGCCTTTTCGACTGAAAGGTGGAGACGATCGGCAATCGGCTGGATCGCCGCGCGCGCCGCATCGGCGTCGAGATTCATCTTGCCGCCAAGAAAATTGCTCGGGCTTATGCGCCCGGTCACCACGTTCGCATCGGTGACAGTCGCCAGCTTGCCACCGAGACGATAACAGGCCGGCCCCGGATTAGCGCCGGCGCTTTCCGGCCCAACGACCAACATGCCGCCGGCATCGATGCGGGCGATCGAGCCGCCACCGGCGCCGATCGAACGAATATCGAGCATCGGGATTTGAATCGGCCTGCCCCATTCGATCTCGAAATCGGTGGTGAACTTCTCGCGGCCATCGACGATGGTCGAAACGTCGGTCGACGTGCCGCCCATGTCGAGCGTCACCAGATTGGCAATGCCCAACAGCTGGGCCGTTTGTTTGGCGGCGATGACGCCGCCCGCAGGACCGGACACGGCAATCTGAATCGGCGCATCGGCGGCCGCGTCGAGGGTCATCTCGCCGCCGTTTGAGCGCATCACCACGATTTTGGCGCCGACATTCTCGTCTTTCAGACGCTTGCTGATCGAGCGGAGCTGCCGGTTGACCACCGGCTTGATGAAGGCGTCGCAGATCGTGGTCGAGGCGCGGAAGTGCTCCTTCCACTTCGGCAGCACTTCGTAGGAGATCGAGACCGGAATGTTCGGTGCACGCTCGGAAAAGATCTTTTTGATCAGAAACTCGTGCTCCGGCGCCAGATACGAGTGCATCAGCACGACCGCAACCGATTCGATCTCCCCGTTCGCGACAAGGGTGTCGGCCAAGGCGCGGACCTGCGCCTCGTCCAGTTTCTCGAGGACGCCGCCGGTTGGCCCGACGCGTTCGTTTACTTCGAATGCGTTGCGGCGCTTGATGAAGGGCTTGGGCTTCACCCAGGCGAGATCATAGTGATTGCGGCGATTGCCGCGACCGATGAACGGTACGTCGCGAAAGCCGCGCGTCGTCAGATAGCCGACCACCGCGCCCTTGCCTTCGAGCAGCGCATTCGTCGCGACCGTTGTACCGAGGCGGATCGCGCCAATCTGGTCGGTGGCGCCGAACGTCTTGAGGCCAGTCATCACGCCCTCGATCGGATCTTGCGGCGTGGATAGATTCTTCCACGCTTTCAGTTCCCGATTTGCTTCGTCGAAGGCGACAAAATCCGTGAAGGTTCCACCGATATCGATGCCGAGGCGATACTGCATGTCTTCAAACTCTGATAATCAGAAATCACAATTCACGTTTGCGTCGAGCCGGTCGATAGCGCGGCCATAGGCGGTGGGGTTCCCGCCGCGCGCGCGTGCTCCCAGTCGACACACCACTGAGAGCAATAGGTCTTGCCCTCCACAACGATGGTTCGCGACCTGTCCTTGCCGCGCTCGTCATAGATGAGCACACCACAATTGGTGCACTTCACGTATTCTTCAATGTAAAGGTGATTGGGAGCGAATTTCATTTAGCATCTCCCTGCGAAGCTCCGCCCGCCGATATCGGACTTGCGCGCCAGCCGTTCAGAAACAATGTGGGGCCCCACCCGCTTTGTCAATCGACACGGATGCGAGTCGTTACCAGGGCAGCTCGTTGCCCTGATAGTCGAGGAACGCTTGCTTGCCCGAGCCGTGCCAACTGATGAGCGTGGTGTAGAGTCCTTCAACGCTGGTCGCGAGATCGACCGGGGCATCGTTGCCTCCCATATCCGTTTTAACCCAGCCAGGATGCATGAGCAGGATGGTACGGCCCTCATGCTGGTGTCGCTGATGAAAGCAGCGCGTCAGCATGTTCAGAGCCGCCTTGCTCGCCCGATACACTTCCCAGCTGCCGTCCGCCGCGGTGGAGACCAGCGTCAGGCTCCCCATGCGCGATGTCATGATCGCCAACGTGCCCTGCGGCTTCAAAAGATCGAAGAAGGCTTCGGCGAAACATATCGGGCTATAGGCGTTCGATACGAAGACGTGAATTGCCTCGTGCAACGCAACCTCATGCACCGGCCGCGTCGGATCCTTGTCGCTTACACCCGCGACAATGAAGATGACATCGAAGCGTTCGCCGGAAAGCTGCGTGCGCAATGTTTGCACGGCTTGCGGGTCGTTGATGTCGACGAGCTCGGTACGGATATGGCCGTTGGCAGCAGCCGCCGCGGCCGCAAGCCCTTCGCCGCCAGATGCGTTGCGCTCGGTAGCAACGACAGTCCAACCGTGCGCGGCGAACGAT
>JABCYT010000814.1 GCA_013290035.1 Alphaproteobacteria bacterium | reverse complement strand
CGGCGGAGACCCCGGAGGTCCAGGCGGCGCACGACGTCGCCGAAGAGCAGGCCGAAGGCGATGCGCCGGTCGAAGCCAACGGATCGCCGGCCGAGCCTGCCGCAGAACCTGTCTCGGACTTGGCCGAGGCCCCGCAGCCCGAAGTTTCCGTCGAGACGCTGGGCGGCGACGATGCGGTCGAGCCGCGCGAGACGCGCGAGCGCCGCCGCCGCAATCCGATCCGCCAGTACAAAATTCAAGAAGTCATCAAGCGCCGGCAGATCCTGCTGGTGCAGGTCGTCAAGGAGGAGCGCGGCAACAAGGGCGCCGCCCTCACCACCTACCTGTCGCTGGCCGGCCGCTACTGCGTGCTGATGCCCAACGCCGGCCGCGGCGGCGGGATCTCGCGCAAGATCTCCAACCCGGCCGACCGCAAGCGCATGAAAGAGGTACTAGGCGAGCTCGACGTGCCGCAGGGCATGGGCGTGATCCTGCGCACCGCGGGGCTCGAGCGCAGCACGATCGACATCAAGCGCGACTATGAATACCTGTCGCGGCTGTGGGACTCGATCCGCGAGCTCACCATGCGCTCGACGGCGCCGGCGCTGATCTACGAGGAAGGCGACCTGATCAAGCGCTCGCTGCGCGACGTCTACGACACCGACATCGCCCAGGTGCTGGTCGAAGGCGAGGCGGGCTTCACCGCGGCGTCGGAGTTCATGCGCCAGCTGGTGCCGCACCAGGCGGGCAAGGTCGAGCTCTACAAGGAGGGCATCCCCCTCTTCCACCGCTACCAGGTGGAAAGCCAGTTCGACGCCATGCATTCGCCGGTCGTGCAACTGCGCAGCGGCGGCTACATCGTCATCAACCCAACCGAGGCGCTGGTCGCCATCGACGTCAACTCGGGCCGCTCGACCAAGGAGCGCAACATCGAGGAGACGGCGCTGCGCACCAACATCGAGGCCTCCGAAGAGGTCGCCCGCCAGGTCCGCCTGCGCGACCTCGCCGGCCTGATAGTGATCGACTTCATCGACATGGAGGAGACGCGCCACCAGCGCCAGGTCGAGCACAAGGTCAAGGACGCGATGCGCAACGACCGCGCCCGCATCCAGATCGGCCGCATCTCGGCCTTCGGGCTTTTAGAGATGTCGCGCCAGCGGCTGCGCCCCAGCCTGCTCGAGCATTCGACCGAGATCTGCCCGCACTGCGCCGGCACCGGCCGCATCCGCTCGATCGAATCGGCGGCGCTGCACGCGCTGCGCGCCATCGAGGAGGAAGGCGTGCGCCGGCGGGCCGGCGAGATCATGGTGAGCGTGCCGCCCAACGTCGCGCTCTATATGCTCAACCAGAAGCGCCACACCCTGTCGGAGATCGAGAAGCGCTACGGCTTCACGGTGTCGGTCGAGGCCGACGACGAGCTGCACGCCGCCGACTGCGAGATCGAGCGGGTGCGCGGCGGCCGCGGCGATCGCGACCGGCCGGCCCAGGAACTGGCGCGCGCCAGCTACGACGAGGCTTCGAGCGAGGCGCGGCCGCTGGCCGACGAGGCCGATGCGCTCGACGTCCGCGAGCCCGGCGAACCGTCGGGACAACGGGCCGGCGAGCGCGGCGAGGACGAGGAAGGCGGCCGCCGTCGTCGGCGCCGGCGCCGGCGGCGCAATCGTCGCGACGGCGAGGCCGAAGGCGAGAGCGCCGATCGTCCGCAGGCCGCGGGCGAGGAGTTTGCGGCCGACGATCAGGCGCCCGATCATGGCCGCGACCACGGCCACGACCATGGGCCGAACGGCGCCGCGGTCGACGATGCCGACGATCAGGGCGACGAATCGCATGAAGGCCCGCAGGACGGGCCGCGTGAAGGCGAGGTCGTGCAGGCCGACGGCGAGCGCAACGGCGAGGGCGACCGCCGCCGCCGCCGCGGTCGCCGCGGCGGCCGACGCCGCCGTCGCGAGAACGGCGAGGGCGACGCGGGGGACCACGCGCCGCGTGACCATACACATCACGAGGAGTATCGCGCGGCGGAGCCGAATGGCGCCGATTCGCGCGACGACGGAGCGCCCGCGCCGGCGCCGATGGACCACATGCCGGTCGACCAGATGCCGGACGGTCACATGCCGGTCGAGCACGCGCCCTACGATCCCGGCCCGCCGATGAATGTCGAGGCGGCGCCGCCGCCTCCGCCACCGCCGGCCCCGCCGGTCGTCGCTTCGGCGCCGCAGCCCGAACCGCCGCCTGCCCCGCCGCCGGTGCCCGTCATCGAGGCGCCGCCGGAGAAGCCCAAGCGCGGCTGGTGGCGGCGCTAGGAGCCCGGCGCGCGCGCCCCCAGCGTCAGCGCCCGAACATCAGCAGCTCGACAAGCTGGATGCCGCCGGCGCCGCCCAGCGGCACCAGCAGCGCGCGCACCAGGGGCTGCTGGAAGAACGGCGCGAAGGCGCCCTGACGCAGGTTGCGGACCTGCTCGATCAGGCCCGGGAACTGCTCGGCCAGCGCGGCGTAGTCCGGTCCGGCGCCCTTGAGCCACAGCAGGTCCGCCTCCATCCGCCGCACCGCCGTTTTGCGCGCCCCT
>JABCYT010000813.1 GCA_013290035.1 Alphaproteobacteria bacterium | reverse complement strand
CGCCCAGCTGCTCGAAGGTGATGTTGCCGTCGCCGGTATGGTGTACGTCGATCGGATAGGCGCCTAGCGCCATGGTATCGATGAACTCCGCGCCCTGGCGCAGGTCGTCGGCGGCGAGGGTCAGGAGTCCGGCGATGCGGCGCGTCTCGCGAATGCCGAGCTGCGGGGCGAACGACACCAGCCGGGCGCGGCTGCAGCCCGGCACGTTGGCGACGATGAAGCGCGCGGCGTCCAGCGCCTGGCGGCGGCCCTCGCGTTCGCCGTCGCTAAGCGCAAACGGATCGCTGGCGTCGATCGAAATCCGCGTGACGTTGAACCAGCCGTCGTCCGAGCCCGGCACGCGGCTGCAGTGCAGTGCCGCGCGCGGCAGGGCGCCTTCGGAAACGCCGCGCGCCGAAAGCGCTGCCTTGGATTCGGCGCTCATGCCGTCGAAGGCGGAAAAATCAATCGGGCCCAGGCGGAACATCATGGTGGCGGGCTGCAGGCTTTCGCCCTCGTCGAGACCGAGAAAGGCCGCGCCGGCACGGGCCATCAGGTCGAGATCGCCAGAGCTGTCGATGAACAGGCGTGCCCGCACGTCGAGCATGCCGCCCTTGGTCAGGAGCGTCGCCGATGTGATGGCCCGGCCGCGCCGCGCCACTTGGGCAAGCTGGCTGTGGAGCAGCACCCGCACACCCGCTTCGTGCGCCATCTCGTCCAGCACCACCTTCAGGATCTCGGTGTCGTACTCGACCCTGTCCATGCGGTGGCCGGTCGACATGATGAAGTGACCGTGGCCCGCGCTGCCGCCCATGGCCTCGAGGCGGCCCACGATCTCCTCGGCCAGGCCGGCGATCACGCGGCGGCCGGCGCTTGTCTCCCAGCCGACGAACTGGCCGACGGCGCCCGCTGTCGCCGCGCCGCCCAGGAAGCCGTGGCGCTCGAACAGCACGGTCCGCGCACCCTGGCGTGCCGCGGCGATGGCGGCCACCGTGCCCGCCATGCCGCCGCCGCTCGCCAACACGTCGCAGTCCATGGGATTCATTTTTGTTCGCTCCCGAATCCGACCATACTCCGGGCCAAGGAAAATCGGGAGGCATCGGTGGTTCAGCAGGCTTTGACGCGCCGCGCAGCGCTTGGCGGAATGTTGGCTCTGCCGCTCGTGCGTGGTGCTTCGGCGGAGGAGCTGACCAAGGCGTCGATCGCCCTGCTGCGGCTCTCCTCGTCGGGGCCGATCTTCATTGCCCAGGAGAAGGGCTGGTTCAAGGAAGCGGGCCTCGATCTCACCATGAAGGATTTCCAATCGGCCGCGCAGGTGCCGCTGGCGGTGGTGTCGGGCGATGCCGATCTCGGCGTCACGGCCTTTACCGCCGGCTTCTTCAATCTCGCGGCCAAGGGCGGATTGAAGGTCGTGGCGGCGCAGAGCGCGGAGCGGCCGGGCTACCAGCTCAATGTGATCGCCGTCACCAATCCGGCGTGGGAGCAGGGCGTACGCTCGGTCAAGGATCTCGCCGGCAAGCGGGTGGCCGTCACCACGGTCGGCTCGTCGGTGCACTATTCGCTGGAGATCGTGGCGCGCAAGTACGGCGTCGACACCAAAAACCTCACCATCGTGGCGCTGCAGTCGATTCCCAACATGGTGGCGGCCTTCAAGGGCGGCCAGGTCGACGCCGCGGTGTTTCCCATCACCACCTTCCGCCAGGTCGAGTCGGAGGGCAGCGGCAAGCCGATCGCCTATGTCGGCGACGAGGTGCCGTGGCAGCTGGGCGCGGTCTTCACCTCGCCCAAAACCATCGCCGAGCGACGGCCGCTGGTCGAGAAGTTCATCGCGGGCTATCGCCGTGGCGCGGCCGCCTATCACGAAGCGTTCGGCAAGCGCGACAACGGCAAGCTGGTGCCGGGCCCGAACTACGACGAGATGATCGGAATTTTGAGCCGCGCGCTCAAGCAGCCGCCGGCCCTGGTGGCGTCGGGCCTGCCCTTCATCGATCCCGAGGGCAGGCTGGATGTCGGCGACATCTACAAGCAGGTCGCGTTCTGGCAGTCGACCGGCCAAGTGTCGCGCGACGCCGATCCCAAATCGTTCATCGACTTGAGCTTCGTGCAAGGCCACTTCAACGTGCCGAAGTGACGGCGGGCCTCTGATCTACTCCGCAGCCTTCAGCTCGGTCGCCCGTACGGCGCGGCGCGCGGCGTCCTCGGCCTCCCAGCGCATGCCGATCTCGGCGAGCTTGCCCAGCACGTCGTCGAGCTCATGCCCGCGCTGGGTCAGCGAATAGGTGACCTTGGGCGGGATCGTCGCCTCGTAGTCGCGGCGCACCAGGGACGCGCCCTCGAGGGTGCGCAGCCGCTCGGTCAGCATCTTGGCCGACACGCCCGCCACGCGCCGCTTCAGCTCGCCGAAGCGCTGCGGGCCATGGGTCTTGAGGTTGTAGAGGATGTACGTGGTCCACGGCCCCATCAGCATGCGCAGGATGAAGTCCATGGGGCAGGAGGCGCTCTCCTTGCCATGAGTCTGGGTAGCGTCCATGTGCCTAGCCTATTAGTTACGAATTGGTACCTACT
>JABCYT010000812.1 GCA_013290035.1 Alphaproteobacteria bacterium | reverse complement strand
GATCCTTCTCGGCGCGCATGCCGAGATGGACCAGCAGCGTGGCGTCGCCGCCGTCGTCCAGGATCATGTTGGGTTCGCCGCCGTCGCCCCATTCGAAGATCTTGTGGGTGTAGTCCCAGTACTCCTCGAGGCTCTCGCCCTTGATGGCGAAGACCGGCGTGCCGGCCTTGGCGATGGCGGCAGCGGCATGGTCCTGGGTCGAGTAGATGTTGCACGAGGCCCAGCGCACGTCGGCGCCCAGCGCCTTCAAGGTCTCGATCAGCACGCCCGTCTGAATGGTCATGTGCAAGGAGCCGGCGATGCGCGCGCCTTTCAGCGGCTTCTTGGGGCCGTATTCCTTGCGAATGGCCATGAGACCCGGCATCTCGGTCTCCGCCATGTCGAGTTCCTTGCGGCCCCAGTCGGCGAGCCCGATATCCTTGACGACATAATCCTGGGCCATTTGGCGCTCCGCGCTGCAAGGGGATGGAAAGGCGGGCGTGTCATATCAGCGGCCCGCCGCCGCCTCAACGCGGCCCATGCGCATATAAGCAAGAATTTATGGCGATATTCCCACGTCTTTATTTCCTCCCCACGAAGTGCGAGGTGGTGGGGACACCTCTCCTCGCAGACGAGGGGGAGGAAGGCCTAGTCCTCGCCGAACTTGCTCTCGACCAGCGCCGACAGGGCGGCCATGGCCTCGACGCCCTGGCGGCCCGAGCAGGAGAGCTCGATCTCGCTGCCGATGCCGGCGGCCAGCATCATCAGGCCCATGATGGAGAGGCCGGAGACTTCCTGGCCCTTGAAGCTGACGCGGATGGTCGCATCGAACTGGCCGGCGGTGCGCACGAACTTGGCGGCGGCGCGGGCGTGCAGGCCGCGCTTGTTGGCAATCGAGAGGGTCCGGCGGAGCGCGCCAATGCCGGCATCCGCGCCTTGCGACGCGGCGTCGCTCACGAAGCTTCCTTGGCCAGGATGCGCGAGGCGACGGTGATGTATTTGCGGCCGGCTTCCTGGGCCATGCGCACGGCCTCGGCGATCGGCCGGTTGCGCACCGAGGCGAGCTTCACCAGCATCGGCAGGTTGACGCCGGCCAGCACCTCGATGCGCGCCTGTTCCATGATCGAGATCGCGAGATTGGAAGGCGTGCCGCCGAACATGTCGGTCAGCACGATCACGCCGTCGCCCTTGTCGCAGGCTCGCGCGCTTTCCAGGATCTCGGCGCGCCGCTTTTCCATGTCGTCGTCGGCGCCGATGCATACCGTCGAGACGCATTGCTGTGGACCGACGACATGTTCGAGCGCGGCCAGAAATTCACGCGCCAGATTGCCGTGGGTAACCAGTACGATACCAATCATGTCGTTCGCTCTGCCCCTGCGCCACCAGCCCCCCCGGCTGCTTCGGCGTCCCGGTGGGAGAGACTGACGGAGCGGCCCGCGCCGCGCAACCAGTCCGCCAGCTCCTCGGCTACCGCCACGGAGCGATGACGGCCGCCGGTGCAGCCAATGGCAATGGTCAAATAGCTTTTTCCCTCTGCGTCAAAACGCGGCAGCAGGGGCCCGACCAGACCCTTGAGCCCGTCCAGGAACGGCCGGTAGCCGGGGTCGCTGGCGACATAGGCGGCAACCGCCGGGCTGCGGCCGGTGAGCGGCTTCAGCGTCGGCTCATAATGCGGGTTCTTGAGGAAGCGGACATCGAACACGAGGTCGGCCTCGCGCGGCAGGCCACGCCGATAGGAGAAGGACATCACCGAAAGCCGCGTCCCGGGGCCGCGGCCGAGCGCAAAGTGGCCGCCGAGCAGTTGCTTGAATTCGTGCGGCGAGAGCGCCGAGGTGTCGATCACCACGTCGGCCGAATCACGCATCCAGCCGATCTGGCGACGCTCTTCGATGATGCCGTCCGCCACCGGACGGTCGGGTGCCAACGGGTGCGGCCGGCGCGATTCGGTGTAGCGGCGCTGCAGCGTTTCGGTTTCACATTCGAGGAACAGCAGGCGCGCCCTGATGTCGGACCGTTCGCGCAGCCTGCGGACCTGCCGCACCAGCTCGTGCGGATCGAAGCCGTAGGTGCGGGTGTCGACGCCGAAGGCGAGGGGAGCCGCCATCTCGCCGGGATTGCCGGCAGTCGAGCGCATCAGGTCGCCGAGCAGGGGCAGCGGAATGTTGTCGACCGCGACGTAGCCCATGTCGTCCAGGGCATGCAGCGCGGTGATGCGGCCGGCGCCGGACAGGCCGGTGACGACAACGAACGGCCGTCGCGTGTCATGGCTGGCGGACGAGGCGCCGATCGGGGCAGAGGAGGTAGGGCTGTCGGGCATGGCGGAAGCCACGCCAATCATGCGACCGCGATTCCCATCAAGGCAAGGCGCAACTTCGCAGAGGCGGAGGCCTCGAAAGGCGCCAGCATCAGCACCGGCAGGGCGACACCCAGCAGGGATTCTGGATTCGTTTCGGGCAGGCGCTCGATGCGTTCCGGTGGCGCCAGGTCGACCAGCAAAACTACCGGCGCACGGGCCACCAGTTGGTCACGGGCAAGTTTCAAGATGCCCACGCCGCGCGCCTCGATC
>JABCYT010000811.1 GCA_013290035.1 Alphaproteobacteria bacterium | reverse complement strand
TCATGACGTAGCGCAGGAACACGCCGATCAGCAGGTTGACGATGGCGGCAACCAGCAGGAAGGAAACGACGAACTTGGGAATATTGGCGATGAATTTAGCCATACGCAGTGTCATCCCGAGCGCCGCGAGGGACCTTTAAGGCCACAGCAAAGGTCCCTCGGCCTGTGGCCTCGGGATGACAAGGTGCGCAACCTTTCGCCCCTATGCCTTGAACTCCACGATCTGGTCCCACAGGCCGGCATATTGCTGCTTGTAGGCGGGCCAGATCTTCTCCTGCGCCACCCTTTTGAAGGCATCGACGTCGGCTTCGACGACAATCATACCCTTTGGTTCGAGCTCCCGCTTGGCCGCGGCGAAGTTATCGACCGATTCGGTGAGTTCGCGGCACTTGCTCTGGGCCTCGCGGCTGGTGTCGAGCATCAGCTTCTTGTGCGGATCGCTCAGCCCCTCCCACACCGCGAGGTTCATGGTGTTGAGGGTCGGGCCATAATTGTGGAAGGTCATCGAGCAGTATTTCGAGACCTCGTAGATTTTTAGCGCGATCTGGTTGACGATCGGCAGGTCGCCGCCGTCGATCACGCCCGACTTGGCGGCCGAGATCACCTCGCCCCACGCCATCGGCACGGCGTTGCCGCCCAGCCCGTTGATGGTGTCGCCGAACACCTTGGCCTGCTGCACGCGGATCTTGGCGCCGCGCAGGTCCCGCGGTTCCTTGATCGCCTTCTTGGCCGTCCAGAAATGGCGGAAGCCGTAGTCGAAGAAGCACAGGGTCTTGAGCTTGTACTTTTCCTGGAACTGCTTATCGAGCGCATCGCCGATCGGGCCATTGAACATCTTGTAGGCCTGGTCGTAGCTCTGCACGAGGTACGGCACCAGGAACACGCCCATCTCGGGAAACACAGTGGCGGCGGCGCCGCCGGGATTGCCGATGGCGATGTTGCCCGACTTCACCGCGTTCATGATCTCGAGCTCCTTGCTGATCAGGGTCGAGCCGAAGAACTGCATGTCGAGCTCGCCGTGCGAACGCTCGCGCACTTCCTTGGCCTGCCAGTCGAAGGCGACGGCCGCCGATTCGGGCACGGCGTTGAGATGCGCCATCACGAGCTTCTTGGCTTCGGCGCGGGCGACGAGAGGCGCGAGGCCGCTGGCCAGGATGCCGGCCATGCCGCCCTTCACCAGGCTGCGGCGGCGGATGGCAGGCAGGTTTCGGCTGCTGATTTTCATGATCGTCGACATGGCGCGCCCTCCCAGGCGAATGATTGAAACCTATTGTGCGGCGATGGCGGAATGCTGGCCCTGCGAGTTGTTGAACCGGTCGAGCACGTGGCCGGGCCCCTTGGCGTGTTTCACGTAGTCCTTGCCGTCGAAGGTTTTGACGCCGTTGCAGAACACGCCCCGCACGCCGGTCGGTCGGCGGATCGTGCGCCGGCCGCCGCCCGGCAGATCGGCCACCCTTTCGGCCGCGCTGATGCCGACCGTGGCCGGATCGAACAGCAACATGTCGGCCTGGGCGCCGACCGCAAGACGGCCGCGATTCTGGATGCCGTAGAGATCGGCGGGATGACTGGTCAGCCGGCGGATGCCCTCGACCAGGTCGAAATCACCGCGCTCGCGCACCCAGTGCGCCAGGAAATGCAGGCCGAAGCCCGCGTCGCACATATAGATGAGGTGCGCGCCGGCATCGGACAGCGCCACCACGCCGGCCTCGTGCTTCAAGAGGCGCGCCACGCCCTCGTCCCCGACATTGAGGAAGCGGCCGAGGAAGGCGGTCTCGAGGTCCTCGTCGAGGCTGAGATCGAGCATGACGTCCAGCGGATCGCGATGCTCCGTCTTGGCGATCTCCGCGGCGTAGCGGTTCACGTACCTGGCGTTCGACGCCTTGTGCGTGACCGCTACCATCACGCGATCCCAGTTGCCCTGGAAGATCATGCCGGGCCGCGGGTTCTTGGCGTTCTCGCGGAACTTGGCGCGCCACGACGGATCGCGGAACACCGATTTCAGCTGCTCGGGCGTGTAGGCCTTGATCGGATCGAAGGCCGGGTGGCTGTAGAACGGGTAGGCGTTGGCCATCGTGAAATCGAAGGACAGCGGCTGGCAGGGGATCTGGACGTAGAGGCCGGTGCCGCGGCGCAGCGCGGCGGCGCAGTCGTCGAAGATGCGCAGTGCCCGCGCGGGCTCCTGCTCGTTGTACATCGCCATGCCGGTGCCCTGGAAAAACGGCCGGCCATGCTTGGCCGCCATCGGCTCGAGCTCCTGCGGCATCTTCGCGCCCGAGGCGATCTCGACCACGCCGCGGCCGCGCGGTCCCATGGCGCCGACCAGCGCGTCGAGCTCGGACATCGGCGCAATGGTCGAGGGCATCGGCACGCCGCCATAGCCCGAATGGTTGAGCGAATAGGAGGCGCCCAGCCCGATCGCGCCGTTGTTCATGGCGTCGGCCACCATGGATTTCATGCGGGCAAGCTCCTGCGGCGTCGCGTCCCGGCGCTGCGAGGCGTCCTCGCCCATCACCGCGGTGCGGATGGTCGAATGGCCGGCCAGCACGGCCA
>JABCYT010000810.1 GCA_013290035.1 Alphaproteobacteria bacterium | reverse complement strand
TCGCAGCCGCGCTTCGGGGTCGGCTTCCCCCGACGCGGATTCGTTCAAGGCACGGTTCGTCGCGCTCCGCACCCTGCGACCGTTCATGGTCATGGTGTGGAGGACCAGCCCTTCGCTGACCTTTTTCTCGCTGCTGCTGCGACTGGCGCGCGCGCTCTTGCCGGTCGCCACGCTCTATGTCGGCAAGCTGATCATCGACGACGTCGTCCGCCTGGCGCAGATGACGGGGCGGCCGACGACACTGCCGGACTGGCTCGCCAGCGGCCAGTTCGACCGGATGACCGTGCTGATCCTGATCGAATTCGCGCTCGCGCTCACGGCCGACATGATCGGCAGGGTCGTGATGCTGGTCGACAGCCTGTTGTCGGACCACCTGACCAACGAGTCGAGCGTCAACCTGATGGAACATGCGCGGACGCTCGACCTCGAGGATTTCGAGGATGCGGCATTCCAGGACCAGCTCGATCGGGCGCGCCGGCAGACCAGCGGCAGGGTGACGCTGATGACGCAGATGTTCGGCCAGTTGCAGGACATGGTGACGGTGTTGAGTTTCGTCGCCGGCCTGATGGTCTTCGCGCCCTGGCTGATCGTCCTGCTGCTGGTGGCGCTGGTGCCGGTGTTCCTGGGCGAGGTGCATTTCAACGCCCAGACCTACACGCTCGACTTCAGCCGAACCCCGGAGCGTCGCGAGCTCGACTACGTGCGCCAGACGGCGGCCAGCATCGAGACGGCAAAGGAAGTGAAGATCTTCGGCCTGAACCGCTTCCTGATCGACCACTACCGAAGGCTGGCCGACGGCTTCTACCTGGCCAATCGCGCGATCGCCGTGCGGCGGGCTGCCTGGGGCGGCGTATTCACCGGTGTCGGCACCACGGGCTACTACCTGGCCTACGCCTATATCGTGTGGCGCACGCTCGAAGGCGAATTCACGATCGGCGATCTCTCTTTTCTCGCCGCCTCGTTCCGCCGCCTGCGGGCTCTTCTGGAAGGGCTGATGACCAGCTTCTCGGCGATCGCGGGCCAGGCGCTCTATCTCAACGATCTCTTTTCCTTCTTCCAGATGAAGCCAAAGATCCTGTCGCCGGACAACCCGCGACCGTTCCCCCGGCCGGTCCGCGAAGGCTTCGTCTTCGAGGATGTCGGCTTCATCTATCCCGGCGCCACGCACTGGACGGTGCGTCATCTCAGCTTCACGCTCAAGGCAGGGGAGGTGGTGGCGCTGGTGGGCGAGAACGGCGCCGGCAAGACCACGCTGGTGAAGCTGCTGACCCGGCTGTACGACCCGGACGAGGGCCGCATCCTGCTCGATGGCCATGACCTGCGCGAATACGACGTCGAGGAGCTGCGCAGCAGCATGGGCGTCATCTTCCAGGATTTCGTGCGCTACAATTTCACCGCCGCCGACAATATCGCGGTGGGACGCATCTCGGCCCGCGACGACCGCCAGCGCGTCGAGCGGGCGGCGACCCGCAGCCACGCCGACGAGGTCATCGGCCGGCTGCCGGCAGGCTACGCACAGCGCATCGGCAAGAATTTCAAGAACGGCATCGAGCTCTCGGGCGGCGAGTGGCAGAAGATCGCCATCGCCCGCGCCTATATGCGCGAGGCCGACGTGCTCATCCTCGACGAGCCCACGGCGGCACTCGACGCCCGCTCCGAGTTCGAGGTCTTCCAGCGCTTCAAGGAATTGAGCAGGGGCAAGACGGCCGTGCTGATCTCGCACCGCTTCTCGAGCGTGCGCATGGCCGACCGCATCTTCGTGCTGCTCGACGGCAGGGTCGAAGCCGCCGGCACCCACGACGAGCTGGTGGCGAAGCCCGGCCTCTATGCCGAGCTGTTCGAGCTGCAGGCGTCCGGCTATCGGTGACGGCTCATATTCCTCCCCTTCGCGGAGCCCGCGAAGGGGAGGTGCCCGCGTAGCGGGCGGAGGGGTCATGAGCACCATAACTGACGCTCATGACCCCTCCGTCGGCGTAAGACGCCGACACCTCCCCAGCGTTGCTGGGGAGGAAGTGATGACGCCTTATCGAAATAGGCTCTACCCCGCCAGCACCGGCTCGCCGACGATCTGTGTGCGGTGCATCAGGCGGCGCAGGCTCTCGTCGAAGGCGTCGCGCCGGTGCATGACGCAGCGGTTGTCCCACATCACGAGATCGCCGGCGCGCCATTTCTGGTACCAGGCGAAGCGCTCCTGCGTGGCGTGCGCCCACACCGCGTCCAGGAGCCTCTCGCTCTCCTCGACGGAGAGACCGTGGATGTAGGCGCCGGGCCGGCGGCCGAGGAACAGCGCCTTGCGCTCGGTCACGGGGTGCAGGCGGACGAGGGGATGCACGGCGCCCGGCGTGCGGCGCGGATCGAGGGTGCGCTGGAAGCCCTGGCGCAGCTCGCCGGCCGAGTTGCGGCTGGAATCGTGGATGCAGGTCTTGCCCTCGATGGCGCGCTTCAGCTCGTCGGGCAGCGTCTCGTAGGCGGCATACATGTTCAGGAAGCCGGTGTTGCCGCCATCGGCCGGCACTTCCAGCGCATAGAGCAGGCTCGCGCGCGGCGGCAGCGGG
>JABCYT010000809.1 GCA_013290035.1 Alphaproteobacteria bacterium | reverse complement strand
ATCGCCCGACTGTCGGAGGAGCGGGCCCAGGATCAGGCAGGCCGCTCGGGCCTGGTGGAAATCATCGGCGCGGACCACGTATTCCTGTCGGTCGAGGAGGCCGTGCGGAAGCTCGGACCGGGCAAGCGCGGCGCGCCCGATCGATCGCCGCCGTGATTGACTCCCCTGCGCCAGGCCACACAATCGGCCCAACCAAGAACGACGACCAAGGGCTGAGGAAACCATGCGCTTCAAGAACAAGGTGGCGCTGATCAGCGCGGCGGCGAACGGCATCGGCCGGGCCACCGCCACGATCATGGCACGCGAAGGCGCGACGGTGATCGCCGTCGACAACCATCAGGGCCGGCTCGATGAGGCGGTGCCGGCGCTGCGCCAGGCCGGCAGCAAGACGGGCGGCAAGACGGAAGGCAGGCTGGTCGACGCGCTGGACGCCGGTGCGGTCGACAGGCTGGTCGCCGAGATCGAGCGCGATCATGGTCGCATCGACATCCTGGTCAACGCCGTCGGCGGCAGCACGGTGATCGACAATCCGCGGGCCACCACCGAGGAACTCAGTTTCGCCGACTGGCAGAAGCTGATCGCCTTCAACCTCGACGGCACCTTCCTGTTCACCCATGCGGTGATCCCGGTGATGAAACGGCGGCGCAGCGGCAAGATCGTCAACCTGGCGTCGATCGCCGGGCGGGGCTTGAGCGCCAACAGTTCGAGCGCCTATGCCGCGGCCAAGGGCGGCATCATCGCCTTCACCCGCAAGCTCGCCCACGAACTCGGGCCCGACGGCATCAACGTCAATGCCATCGCCCCCAGCATCACGCTGACCGAACGCATCCGGCCGCATTGGGAGCAACGCTCCCAGGGCTCGCAGGCCGAGGAGATCGAACGCACGCCGCTGCGCCGCGTCGCCGAGGCGGTCGACCAGGCGAACGTGATCTGCTTCCTGGCCTCTGCCGACGCCGATTTCGTCACTGGCCTCACCATCGACGTGACGGGTGGGGTGTAGCGTTCTGAGGAGGGAAGCATGGCGGGCAAGGTCGGATTCATCGGGCTCGGCGCCATGGGCGGGCCGATGGCGCTCAACCTCGTGAAAGCCGGTTTCACGCTGGTGGTCAACGACATCGACGCGGCAAAGACCGAGCCCTTGAAAGCCAAGGGCGCCGAGGTGGCCGCCTCGGCGCAGGCGGTGGCGGCGGCGGTGGAGCGCACCATCGTCATCGTCGAGACCACCGAGCAGGCCGAATCGGTGATCATCGGCGCGCACGGCATCATTCGCGGCGCCAAGCCCGGACACATCGTGCTCTGCATGGCGACCATCGACCCGTTCGCCGCGCGCAGCATCGCCGACCGCCTGGCGGCGCTCGGTATCGCCATGATCGATGCGCCGGTGAGCGGCGGCACCGGGCGGGCCCAATCGGGCGATCTCTCGGTGATCGCGGGCGGCGCTGCGGATGTGTTCACCAAATGCGAGGACCTGTTCGCCGTGATGGGCAGCCGGTCGTTCCATGTCGGCGCGCTGGGCAGCGGCCTGGCCATGAAGCTGGTCAACAACATGCTGGTCCAGGTCAACACCGTGGCGGTGGCGGAGGCCCTGGTGCTGGGTGTCAAGGCGGGACTCGACCCACAGACGATCTACGAGGTGGTGCGCGTCTCGACCGGCGCCAGTGCGGCCTGGGAGCTGCGCGTGCCGCGCATTCTCGCGGGCGACTTCGCGCCGGGCGGGACGATCGACATTTCCTACAAGGACCAGGAGCTGGAGACCGCCTTCGCCAAGCGCCTGGGCGTGCCGCTGCTGTTGGCCAACCTGACGCAGCAGGTCTACCAGATGGCCCGCGCCCAGGGGCTGAACAAGCAGGACGGATCGGCGATCGTGAAGATCTTCGAGCGGATGGCCGGCGTGACGGTGAAGGGGGACTGAGCGATGACGAGTTTCGTGCTGATCCACGGCGCCTACCAGGGCGGCTGGATCTGGAAGCCGGTCGCCGAGCGTTTGCGCTCCCAGGGCCATCTCGTGCTGACGCCGAGCCTGGACGGCTGCGCCGAGCGCAAGGGCCAGGTGCGCGCCGGCATCACCACCGAAACGCACGCCGCCGAAATCGCCGACCTGCTTTTCTACCAGGACCTGAAGGACGTGGTGCTGGCCGGCACCAGCACCGGCGGCATGGTGATGGCGCGCGCCGCGGAGCGGGCGCGCGACCGGGTGGCGCGCGTGGTGTTCGCCGACGCCCTGGCGCTGCTCGACGGCGAAGCCCTGCCCGACATCGTCAAGCGACCGACCGCTGTCAACACCGAATTGACCAGCGGTCCGTCGAAGCAGGATTTCGAGACGCGCCTGTTCGCCGATCTGGATCCCGCGATGCGGCGTTGGGCGCTGGAGCGCTGCACAATGCATCCGATCGCTGCGATGCAGACGCCGGTCCGGCTGGAACGGTTCTGGGACGAGACGTGGAATGCCTCGGTGATCTGGTGCAAGCGCAGCACGAATCCGCCCCAGGCGCACCAGCGCCGCACCGCCGACCGGCTGAAAGGCCGCTGGCACGAGTTGGACACCGGCCACTATCCAATGTT
>JABCYT010000808.1 GCA_013290035.1 Alphaproteobacteria bacterium | reverse complement strand
ACGCACCGTATTTGTCGACGGTGTCGGCGATGACGGCCTGCCAGTTATCCTCCGACGTGACGTCGAGCTTCACGAAGTGGCCGGCCGAGCCCAGCTTGTCGGCCACTGCCTTGCCGCGGTCGGCGGCGATGTCGGCCACCACGACTCTGGCGCCCTCCTGCGCCATCAACGCCGCGGCGTTGGCGCCGAGGCCCGAGGCGCCGCCGGTGATCAGGGCCACCTTGCCGGCCAGACGATCCGTCATTTCCGCTGTGCCTTCCGATTTTGCTTCTCGGAGGTCTTGCCCCAGACAGTGATGTCTATCAAGGCGACGCCTACGATGCCGGGGAGGGGGAAGGGTTGCAGGGCGGAAATGTCGGGCGATCGCGGGCCCACGTGATGAAGAATTGCCCAATCGCCCGCGGTCAAGCCGCCGGTTTCGCCGCGCCGTCCAGGGTGATGCGGTAGCGGCTGATCGCCAGGACCGACACGACGATGAGGATGAGGCCCAGCGCCGCCAGTTCGCCGGCGATGTCGTCGAAGGTCGCACCCTTCAACATCACGCCACGGGCGATGCGGATGAAATGAGTGGTCGGCAGCATCTCGCCCAGCCACTGCGCCCATAGCGGCATGCCGCGGAACGGGAACATGAAGCCCGACAGCAGGATCGAGGGCAGCAGGAGGAAGAAGGCGGACTGCATCGCCTGGAGTTGATGCTCGGCCAGGGTCGAGAGGGTGAAGCCGATGGCAAGATTGACGACGATGAACAGTGCCGTACCCAGCAGCAGCAGCGTCAGGCTGCCCTCGACGGCGATGTCGAACAGCAGCCGGGAGAGCACCAGGATGACGCCTGTCTGGATCAAGCCGATGACGAAATAGGGCACGATCTTGCCGATCATGACCTCGAGCGGCCGCGCCGGCGTGGCCAGCAGGTTCTCCATGGTACCGAGCTCACGCTCGCGGGTGACGGCGAGCGCCGTCATCAGTACCAGGGTCACCGAAAGTATCACGGCGAGCAGGCCGGGCACGATGTTGAGCCGCGCCTTGCCCTCGGGATTGTAGCGGCGATGCAGGACGAGCTCGACGGCTTCGGCGCGGCCGCCCAGCGATTCCAGCGGACCCACCAGGTCGCGCGTCAGCGCCTGTTCGATCGCGGGGCTTGCGGCGGCCAGCGAGTTGGACGCCGACATGGGATCGGTGGCGTCGGCGTCGATCAGCACCTGCGTGCGCTCGCCGCGGATCAGGCGGCGCGTGAAGTCGGAGGGTATCCGGACGACGAACTGCACCTCTCCTCTTTGCAGCAGAGCGTTGGCTTCACTCTCGCTGAGCGGTCGGTGGGTGAAGTCCATGTAGGCGGTGTTGGCGAGTGCCGACAAGACGGTGCGGGTGAGGCGGCTCTGGTCGGCGACGACCACGGCGGTCGGCAGGTGATGCGGATCGGTATCGATGGCGTAGCCGAACAGCAGGAGCTGCATGATCGGCATGCCGAACATCATGGCGAAACTCAGCCGGTCCCGGCTGAGCGGCTTCACTTCCTTGATGACAATGGCGCCAAGCCGCACCCAAAAGCCGCGCACGGCTACCCAGTAGCCCACGATCAGACCTCCGCCATATTGTCCTGTGCCATCCCCATCAGGTGGATGAAAATGTCCTCGAGCGTCGGCTCCGCCTCCTGCCACCGCAGGGCGGGGTCGGTTCGAAACGGCGCGATCGCCGTCACCAGGGCGCCGTGCTCGGCGCCGCAGACATGCAGGGTCGCGCCGAAAGCCGCGGCGCTCACCCCCGGCACGTCGCGGAGCGAGCCGGCAAGCCGATCGGCGCCGGCACCCGAGGCAACGAAGGCATGAAGGCCGCAGTCCTTCACGATGTCGAAGACGGTGCCGCGCGCCATCAGCTCGCCGTAGGCGATATAGGCGATCTCGTGACAGCGCTCCGCCTCGTCCATGTAGTGGGTCGAGACCAGCACGGTGATGCCGCTGGCGGCATAGCCGTGGATCGCGTCCCAAAAGGCGCGGCGTGCCTTGGGATCGACCCCGGCGGTGGGCTCGTCGAGCAGCAGGAGCTTGGGCTCATGCAGCACAGCGGCGGCCAACGAGAGCTGCTGCTTCCAGCCGCCCGACAGGGCGCTGGTGAGTTGCCGCTGCCGCGACGCGAGGCCGAGCTGCTCGAGCGCGCGGTCGACCCGTTCGCGGCGTCGGTCGAGCCCATGGACTCGGGCCACGAATTCGAGGTTTTCGCGGATGGTGAGGTCTCCGTAGAGCCCGAAATGCTGCGTCATGTAGCCGGTCTGGCGCTTGATCGCCTCGCGCTCGCGCACCAGGTCGTGGCCGAGGCAGCGGCCGCCGCCGCCGTCTGGCGTCAGCAGGCCGCAAATCATGCGCAGTGTGGTCGTCTTGCCCGAGCCGTTCGGACCGAGGAAGCCGCAGACCCGACCCTGCTCGAGCGACAGGCTCAGCCGATCGACCACGGTGCGCCGGCCGTAGCGCTTGACCAGGTCGTGGACGTCGATCGCCAGGCTCATGACTTGCCGTCCGCCATGAACTCCTCGACGGCGATGGGCAGACCGGGCTGCAGCAGCAGCTGTG
>JABCYT010000807.1 GCA_013290035.1 Alphaproteobacteria bacterium | reverse complement strand
TGGCCTCGGCCGAGGCCAACCCGGTGTCGCTCTATTTGGCCGGCGAAGGCGTAGAGGCCGACGAATTCAAGCGAACGTCCTCGCGCCTGATTGAGATGAGCTCGGAATCCTATCTGGCGCTGCCCCACGGCCACCAGAAGGATTCGGCCGCCTCCGGCACCAGTACCGGGCTGGTGGAGACCTGAAAGCTCGTCATTCCCGGGCGCTCGCGCTTCGCGAGCGAACCCGGAAACCCGAGGTCGTGGCGCGAGATTCCGCCCGTCACGTCCGCCTCGCCGTGCTTCGCCCAGGCCAGTTGGATGTGCCCCGGAACGACCGCAATGGTTGCCCGACAATTGAGCGTGGCCTGACTTGAACGCCTGCGTCGAAAGCGATAACCAGCACCCAGCTTTCTCCATCCCTCCCCGTTCGGGCTCAAAGGACAGATTTCCATGGCGCGCGACAAGATAGCTTTGATTGGCTCCGGCCAGATCGGCGGAACGCTGGCTCATCTCATCGGCCTGAAGGCGCTCGGCGACGTCGTCATGTTCGACATCGCAGAGGGCGTCCCGCAGGGCAAGGCGCTGGACATCGCGCAGTCCTCGCCGGTCGACGGGTTCGACGCGGCCTATGCCGGCGCCAATACCTACGAGGCGCTGGATAACGCCAAGGTCTGCATCGTCACCGCCGGCGTGCCGCGCAAGCCCGGCATGAGCCGCGACGATCTGCTGTCGATCAATCTCAAGGTGATGGAGCAGGTTGGCGCCGGCATCAAGAAATATGCCCCTGATGCCTTCGTCATCTGCATCACCAACCCGCTGGACGCGATGGTCTGGGCGCTGCAGAAGGCCTCCGGCATGCCGCACAAGAAGGTGGTCGGCATGGCCGGCGTGCTGGACTCCGCGCGCTTCCGCTACTTCCTCGCCGACGAGTTCAACGTCTCGGTCGAGGACGTCACCGCCTTCGTGCTCGGCGGCCATGGCGACACCATGGTGCCGCTGGTGCGCTATTCCACCGTGGCCGGCATTCCGCTGCCGGACCTCGTCAAGATGGGCTGGACCTCGCAGGCCCGCATCGACGAGATCGTCGACCGCACCCGCAATGGCGGCGCCGAGATCGTCAACCTGCTCAAGACCGGTTCGGCCTATTACGCGCCGGCGGCGTCCGCGATCGCGATGGCCGAGAGCTATCTGAGGGACAAGAAGCGCGTGATGCCCTGTGCCGCCTATCTCAACGGCGAATACAGCGTGAAGGACATGTATGTCGGCGTGCCCGTGGTGATCGGCTCGAAGGGTGTCGAGCGGATCGTCGAGATCGAACTCGCGGGCAAGGACCGCGATGCCTTCGACAAATCGGTCGCCGCCGTGCAGGGCCTGGTCGATGCCTGCAGGAAGATCGCGCCCGACCTGCTCGGCCGTTGATATCAAGGGATGGGTCAGGATCGACCGCGGTCGAGTTCCGGCCCTTGCAGTCCATCTGGTATATGGTATGCCAGACAGAAAATTGATCTCATGCCTGGGCAACACTCGGCTCGGGTTCGGGGAGCGTCCTTAAATGAATATCCATGAATACCAGGCCAAGGCGCTGCTCCACGAGTTCGGCGTTCCGATCTCGAAAGGCGTTCCGGTGCTGAAGCCCGAGGACGCGGAAGCTGCCGCGAAGGCGCTGCCGGGTCCAATCTGGGTGGTGAAAAGCCAGATCCATGCCGGCGGCCGAGGCAAGGGCAAGTTCAAAGAGGCCTCCGCCGGCGAAAAGGGCGGCGTGCGGATCGCCAAATCGGTCGGCGAGGTGGCGGACTTCGCCAAGCAGATGCTGGGCGCGACCCTGGTCACGATCCAGACCGGCGCCCATGGCAAGCAGGTCAACCGGCTCTACGTCGAGGAAGGCTCCGACATCGACAAGGAGTTCTATCTCTCGCTCCTGGTCAATCGCGAGACGAGCGAAGTGTCTTTCGTCGTCTCGACCGAAGGCGGCGTCAACATCGAGGACGTCGCCCATTCGACGCCGGAAAAGATCGTCTCGTTCTCGGTCGATCCTGCGACCGGCATCATGGGCCATCACGGCCGCACCGTCGCGAAGGCGCTCAATCTCACAGGCGATCTTGCCAAGCAGGCGGCAAAGCTGACCACTCAGCTCTACAACGCCTTCGTCGCCAAGGACATGGCGATGCTGGAGATCAATCCGCTCGTCGTGACCAGGCAGGGTGATTTGCGCGTGCTCGATGCCAAGGTCGCGTTCGACGACAACGCGCTGTTCCGCCATCCGGACGTCGTCGCGCTGCGCGACGAGACCGAGGAGGACGCCAAGGAAATCGAGGCGTCGAAATACGACCTCAACTACGTGGCGCTGGACGGCAATATCGGCTGCATGGTGAACGGCGCCGGCCTTGCCATGGCGACGATGGACATCATCAAGCTCTACGGCATGGCGCCGGCCAACTTCCTCGATGTCGGCGGCGGCGCCAGTGTTGAAAAGGTGGCCGCCGCGTTCAAGATCATCACCGCCGATCCCAATGTGAAAGGTATCCTGGTCAACATTTTTGGTGGCATCATGAAGTGCGACGTGATCGCCGAGGGTGTCGTGGCCGCGGTGAAG
>JABCYT010000806.1 GCA_013290035.1 Alphaproteobacteria bacterium | reverse complement strand
CCTGCACGGCGCCGGCTGCTACGGCCATAACGGCGCCGACGATGCGGCGCTCGACGCGGCGCTGATCGCCCGGCGCCTGCCCGGCCACTGCATCCGCCTGCAATGGCGCCGCGAGGAGGAGTTCGGCTTCGAGCCGGTCGGGCCGGCCATGCTGGTCACCCTGCATGTCGATCTCGACGAGCGCGGCCGCCCGGCCGACTGGACGACGGAGATTTTCAGCCCGACCCATGTCCAGCGCCCCGGCATGGGCAGCGGCTATCTGCTCGCTTCCGAGGCGCTGGCGAATCCGCCGCCTGAGGTGGTACCGACCGATCCGCCGGAGGCACGCGGCGGCGGCGGCACGAGGAACGCGGTGCCGCTCTACGACGTGCCGGCGCACCGCATCCTGCACCATCTGGTGTTGCGTCCGCCCGTCCGCACCTCGGCGTTGCGCGGCCTGGGCGCACTGCCCAATGTCTACGCCATCGAATCCCTGATGGACGAGCTGGCGGCGCGGGTCGGCGAGGACCCGGTCGCCTATCGCTTGTCGATCCTGTCCGAACCGCGCGCCCGCAAGTTGATCGAATTGGTGGCCAAGCGCGCCGGCTGGGTGTCGCGCGGACCGGCCGGCACCGGCAAGGGCCTCGGCCTCGCCTTTGCCCGCTACAAGAACCGCGCCGCCTATGCCGCGGTGGCGGCCGCCGTCACCGTCCAGGAGACCGTGAAGGTCGATCGCGTGTGGGCCGTCGTCGATGCCGGCCTGGTGGTCAATCCCGACGGCGCGCGCAACCAGCTCGAGGGCGGCATCGTCCAGGCCGTGAGCTGGACCTTGAAAGAGCAGGTCCGCCTCGATGAGACCGGCATCGCCTCGCGCGACTGGGACAGCTACCCGATCCTGCGCTTCAGCGAGGTGCCGGACATGCAGGTCGAGCTGGTCGACGGCGCCGGCAATCCCTCGCTCGGCGTCGGCGAATGCACGGTCGGGCCGACCGCGGCGGCGATCGGCAACGCCGTCGCCCACGCGCTGGGTGTGCGCATCCACGACATGCCGCTCACCCGCGACCGCATCATGGCGGCGCTGCTGAAGTAATTTTTGTCAGGACGACTGAGTATTACGCCGCCTGCTGCATTACCGTCGGCCCGTCGCCGGCCAGGGTGGTGCGCCGCATGTCGCGCGGCTCGTGCACCGGGAAGGGGCGGGCGCGGTGCATGGTCTGGCGGTTGTCCCACATCACCAGGTCGTCGACTCGCCATTTGTGGGTGTAGACGAACTCGCGTTGGGTGGCGTGCTCGACGAGGTCGCGCAGGTAGCCGCGCGCTTCCGGCATCGGCCAGCCGATGATGCCGCCGGCATGGGACGACAGGTAGAGCGACTTGCTGCCGGTCGCCGGCAGGGTGCGCACCATGCGCTGCAGGACGGGCTTGAAGCGCTCGCGCTCCTCGTCGGTGAAATCGGTGAAGCCGATGAGCTGGCGCGAGTACATCTGCGAATGCTCGCACACCATGTCCTCGACTTCCGCCTTGGTCTCCTCGTCCAGCGCGTCGTAGGCGGCGCGCATATAGGCGAACTGCGTGTCGCCGCCCTTCGACGGGATGCTGATGGCGTGCAGCAACGAATACTTCGCCGGCACCGCCTTGAACGAGCTGTCGGAGTGCCACAGCCGGTTGCCGATGGCGAACAGCCGGCGGCGGTCGTCGCGCGCGAACGGCGTGTTGTCCTTGTCGAGGTTGGAGACGTCGGCGAAGGTCGTGGGCAGGCGGGCCTCATGGGCCGCGCGCAGGCTGGTGCCGATGGCGTGCTCGATCGCGCCCAGGCTCCTGGTGAAGGCGAGTTGCTGGGCGTCGTCGATCTTCTGGTCGTGGAACACCAGCACGGCATACTTGTCCATGCCGGCATGGATCGCCGCCACCTCGTCGCGGGGCAGCGGCTTGCGCATGTCGATGCCCGAGACCTCGCCCGCGAAGCAGGGCCCGACCTGGCGGATGGTGACTGTCATGGTGCCATCTCCTTCATCTGCCATCTGCCTCCCCCGTCTGACGGGGGAGGCTAATGAGCTGGCTCGCCGCGCGTTAATGCAACGGCGAGAACTTCGCCGGGACGGCGAAGGTGCTGGTTTGCTTGTGCAGGACCACACCCTCGCCCCGCGGCGGCGGCCATTCGCCGGGCTTCATCGCCGAAGCCCGCAGGCGCTCCCGTTCGCCCATGTTCTTGTAGGCCCAGACATGGACCCATTGATTCAGGGCACCGATGTCGGTGAAGCCCGCGAAGATCAGTGGCGAGACGGCGGAGCGCCCCTTGATGCGCGGAGCCCAGGCTTCGATCACCTTGGGGATGGCGCCCGGCCCGAAGGTGTAGGTACGGAACTCGTAGATCCCGCCATGCTCGCCCGGCTCGAAATGCGGCGAGAAGGGCGCGGGATGGAGGATCTTGGATTCCATATCGAGGACGAAGTCGGCGATCTTGGGCGGCCATACCTTGGCCGCGACGGCTTCGGCGCGGATGCGGTCGCGCTCGTTTACATCCTTGTAGGGCCAGATGTGGATGATCTGGTTGAGCGTGCCCACCTCGGTCCGCCAATAGCCGGCAAGGCGCGAGAGT
>JABCYT010000805.1 GCA_013290035.1 Alphaproteobacteria bacterium | reverse complement strand
GAGATGCGCTCGACCGGCGAGGTCATGGGTCTCGATTCCGATTTCGGCCGCGCCTTTGCCAAGTCGCAGCTCGGCGCCGGCAGCAAGGTGCCGCTGGACGGCGTGGTGTTCGTGTCGGTCAAGGACCAGGACAAGGCCCAGATGGTGAAGCCGGTGAAGCGGCTGCTCGATCTCGGCTTCAAGGTCGTGGCGACCGGCGGCACGGCCGACTTCCTGCACCGGCACGGTATCGCAGCGCAGAGGGTGAACAAGGTGCTCGAGGGGCGGCCGCACATCGTCGATCTGATGAAGGACGGCAAGGTGCAGCTGGTCTTCAATACCGTCGATGGGGCGGGTGCGCTGACCGACAGCTATACGCTGCGGCGCGCCGCGCTGATGCACAAGATCGCGTATTACACCACGGTCGCCGGCGCCAAGGCGTCGGTCGAGGGCATCAAGGCGCTGAGCGAAGGGGCCCTCGACGTGGCGCCCCTGCAATCCTACTTCAAGACGACTTTCTAGCGGCCAATCCCCACAACTTGCGCAATGCAACCCGAATTCGGGGCGCGTTGGGCGTTGACGGCGCACGATTCATTAAGGACGATTGAGCAATGGAACGGGTTCCGACCACAGCCGAAGGCCTGAAAAGCCTTACGGACGAACTGAAGCAGCTGAAGAGCGTGGAACGCCCGGCGATCATCAAGGCGATCGCGGCGGCGCGCGAGCATGGCGATCTTTCGGAGAACGCCGAATACGCAGCCGCGCGTGAACGCCAGAGCTTCATCGAGGGCCGCATCGCGGAGATCGAGGACATCATCTCGCGCGCCGAGGTGATCGATTTTAGCAAGCTTTCCGGCAAGGTCGTGAAGTTCGGCGCCACCGTGCAGCTGGCCGACGAGGATACCGACGAGAAGGTGAAATACCAGATCGTCGGCCCCTATGAGGCCGACCTCGCCAAGCGGCGCATCTCCGTCACCTCGCCGATCGGCCGGGCGCTGATCGGCAAGACCGTGGGCGACACCGTCGAGGTCCAGACCCCGCGCGGCGCGCGCTCCTACGAGGTCGTGGGCGTCCAGTTCAAGTAGGCGCCACCGCCGCCGCCATGGCGCGGCGGCGACGTCCGACCATCCGCATCACCGCGTACTGGACCAGGAACAGGCCGATCTTGCTGGCGATGCCCCAGGCCGACATGGCGGCCGCCCAGCTCTTGGCGTCGAGCGTGAGGGCGAGCGCAATGTTGAGCGCCGCCGAGGCGAACATCAGTCCGGCCCAGACATAACCGAACGTCGTGCCGACGTCGGCAACCGGGGCGGCTTCCGGCGGCAGGTATCGGTTCATCCAGCCGCGCTTCAGCATGACCACGCCGACGATGCTGTAGATCACGCTGGGCTTCAGCATCACGAAGCGCGGATCGTGGGTGAAGAAGGTCGCCGTGCCCGACGCCAGGATCAGCACCAGGCTCAGCCACTGCAGCGCCTCGACCGGCTTCTTCCTGTAAAGCTGCCAGCTGACCTGGGTGATGCCCAGCGCCATGCCGAGACCGACGGCGAGGAAGAGATTGTCGCTCAGCAGATAGATCGCCAGGAACAATACCGTCGAGGCGAGGTCGAGCAGGAGGACCCGCGCTGCTTGGAAGAGGTTTTTCATCGAACCCCCGTTCGGACAACACTGTGTATTTTTACCACGCTATCGATACACGCTGTTCCCCGCAAGGGGGTTTTACGCCCCGGCCTTGATGGACGCCCTCCTATTCGACCGAGATCGGCACGCCGGGCAGCTGCTTGGCGGTGCGGAACACCATCATCGATTTCACGTGGCTGACGTTGGGCGCCGAGGTGAGCCGGGTCGTCAGGAATTTCTGATATTCGTCCCACGTCTCGGCCACGATCTTCAGCAGGAAGTCGGCTTCGCCCGCCAGCATGTGGCACTCGCGGACTTCGTCCCATTTGGCGATGAGCTCCTCGAACGCCTTGAGGTCGGTCTCGGCCTGGCTGTTGAGGCCGACCAGGGCAAACACCGAGACGCTGTAGCCCAGCGCCTCCGCGCTGAGGTCGGCGTGGTAGCCCTTGATGATCCCGGCGCGCTCGAGGGCCCGCACCCGGCGCAGGCAGGGCGGGGCGGATATGCCGGCCCGTTCCGCCAGCTCGACGTTGGTCATGCGCCCATTCGACTGAAGGTCGCTGAGAATGCGCCGGTCGATTCGATCGAGCTTTGCTCGAGCCATCCAATTTTCCTCCCGTTGGCCGCGGTCTATGCCAGAACCATGCCACGCGCGCAATAAAGTTGCGAGATTCGGGCGGCCAACTGTGAACAATTGCGTCCAGAGTGCAGAACGACCGTGCATCCCCGGCGAGGTTTGCATATATGTGAAAGATATGCGGTTGGCGGGATGCGGACGCGACATGGCGGCGACTCATCGTAGTAAAGTGCTCATTCTCGGATCGGGCCCGGCGGGCTACACGGCGGCCATCTACGCGGCCCGCGCCAGTCTCAAGCCCATGCTGGTGCAAGGCATCCAGCCCGGCGGCCAGCTCACCATCACGACGGATGTCGAGAACTACCCGGGCTTTGCCGACGTCATCCAGGGTCCCTGGCTGATGG
>JABCYT010000804.1 GCA_013290035.1 Alphaproteobacteria bacterium | reverse complement strand
GGAAATGGCGGGAACCCGCGAGGCGGCCGACGCCCTCTATCGGAAATGGGTGGCCGAGGTCGCCAAGGGCGACGCCAACGACCAGCTCTACGCCACCGAGGCGGTTCTCGGCTACAACCCGGCGCCGGAGCTCGGCAGGATCACGGCCCGGCTGCTCGCCATCAACTTCGCCGACGATGCGGTCAACCCCGCCGAGCTCGGCGTCGTCGAGCCGGCGATCCGGCAGATCAAGGGCGCACAATTCGTCCTGGTCCCGGCGAGTGCCGAGACGCACGGCCACTTCACCCATCTGCGCGCGGCGATATGGAAACCTTATCTCGCCGCCTTCATGAAGGAACTCGACTAGGCAGCGGCGATTTTTGCGGCGGCGTTCGGGCGAAAGAGAAAGCGATCTCATGGCGACGGCTTCCGGCGATGGCAAAGGCACGCGCAGGCCCCTCATGCCTTTCGTGGCCTACGCGATTGTCCTGGCGTTGCTCGGCGGGGCCGGCGTCGCCCTCTGGACAGGCGCCCTCTGGACAGGGGGAACGGGCAACCTGCCAGGCGGGCCCGGACGCGACCGCGCGCCTCCGGCAATTAAAGCGGCGCCGGTCGAGCCGGTGGACACCGCCCGCGGGCTGAAGCTGCCGTCGCGTCCGGCGGAGACCGAGGCGACCGCGCTGCCCGTGCAGGCGCCCTCACGGGAGCCTGCGGTGTCGTCGTCGCCGTCACCAAGCGAGGCGGGCAACAGCGATCCGGCGGCCGCGGCGGCGGAGAAGCCCGAGCCGCGGAAGACCACGTGCACGGCCGACATCGGCGCCTGGCCCACCGACCGAACGGACCAGGCCAAGGTCATTCAGATTCTCCTGCGCGATCTCGGCTACTATAGCGGCACCACCTACGGGACGGTCGGTCCGGCGACGCGCGCGGCAATCGGCAAGTTCCAGGTCGCCGCTGGCGAGGCCGAAACCGGCGAGCCCAGCGAGATGCTGTTCGAGGCGCTCAAGAAGAAGTGCGCTGCGTCGACGCCTTGAACGACCGTCAGCCGGAACCGATCTCGTCAAGGCCCCGGAATAACAGGGGAGGGTCGCTCTCGGGATGGTGTCGCGAGGAGATTACGACGTGAACGGCGCGAGCTACACTGTGCTCTCCTATCGAGCCGGGGCGGCGCCAGAAGCGCAAGGCCAATGATCTGCCGCTGCGCTTGGGCAGCGAACCTCTCGATCGGAAAAGGGAGCATTCAGGATGAGCGCCAATCTCGCGAGAAACAGCAAGGGCAAGCCGGTCGCCGTCGTCGTCGGCGCCACGTCGAAATGGCAGTCGGACGGCCGCAACACCAGGCTGGCGCATGGCCGGGCGCTGGATGACAGCGGCCTGCCCGTCGGCATCCGCTGGGGCGTCGGCGGCGCCATCGCCCAGAAGTTCGCGCGCGAGGGCTTCTTCGTCGTCCTGACGACCCGCAGCGAGGCCAACGCGTCGGGCCTGGCGGCGGCGATCCGCGACCAGGGTGGCGACGGCACGATCGTCGAGCTCGACCTCTCCCGGCAGGACTCCGTCGCCGCGGCCTTCGCCACGGTTCGCCGCGACGCCGGAGATCCGCACGTGCTGGTCTACAACGCGGGTTACCTCGAAGGCCGCGATCTGCCGCCGGACAAGGAACTGCTGGAACACATCCCGGTCGAGATGTTCGATACCGCGCAGCATATCGCCAGCCGTGGCCCTTTCCTCGTCGCCAAGGAAGTCTTGCCGGCCATGCGCCAGCGCGGCGAGGGCTCGTTTTTCTTTTCCAACAATTCCAGTTCGCTGCGCGGGCGCAAGCGAATGACGGGCCAGTCGCTCTATTATCCCAGGGTCATGATGCGCACCTTGGCGCAGGTGCTCACCGAGGAGTATTCCGAGCACGGCATTCACGTCGCCAACGTGGTGATCGATGGCACCATCGACTCGCCGGGAACCCGCGCCCTGCCGAAAATACGGCAGAACCCCGATCTGGTGATGAATCCGGAGAAGATCGCCGAGGCGTTCTATTATCTGCACGCCCAGGATCGGTCGTGCTGGACGCACGAGCTGCAACTGACGCCGTTTTCGACCCGGCCGAGCAACTGATGGCGCGCCCACGGTCGAGGCGATCGCTCGCCTCGGCCGAGTCTCGTCCGCCGAATTATCAGCTGCGGAGACTGTTCGCACGGGCGGTAGTGGCGGAGAGGAAGGACGTAGCTTGCGTGTTTTCCTGTCGCCTCGCAGCGCCCCTCAGGCTGTTGGCTCGGGATCGATGATCACGCCGGCGACGTCGTCATTGGGATCGATGGTCGTCGCCCGGGACCGCGCAAGCACGTGGCTGAACAGTTCCGGGGGGATCAGGCCCCTGTCGACCGAGTTGGGATGAAGCGACGTTGCCGCATTGTTGGGGTGCATGCGCAGCTGCGTCCAGGCGTCCATCAGCGACAGGCCCTGCAAGGTGGTCCACCGCCAGTAGAGGGTGATGTCCACCTGCCAGCTCCCCGCGTTGCCTGGCGGGAACTGCACCCAACTGTCAAGCTTGTCCCGCCATTTGGCGCGCGGCTGATATCGATTTGGCGGAGTATAGACAACCTTGTCATC
>JABCYT010000803.1 GCA_013290035.1 Alphaproteobacteria bacterium | reverse complement strand
CCGACCGCGAGGGCGACCAGCACTACCAGAAATACGCCGGCACGCCGCCCGAGCACCTGCTGTTCGGCCTGCGCCAGGCGCTCGACATGCTGTTCGAGGAAGGCCTCGACAACGTCTTCCGGCGCCATTGGCTGCTGGCGGAAGCGGTGCGCCGCGCCGTCGGCATCTGGGCGGAAGGCCAGGCGATCGGCGTCAACATCATCGAGCCGGCCGAGCGTTCCAACACCGTCACCGCGGTGCTGATGAACGGCAGCCACGATCCGGAGGCGCTGCGCACCTTCTGCAACCAGAAATGCGGCGTCATTCTCGGCCAGGGCATCGGCGAGCTCTCCGGCAAGGCCGTTCGCATTGCCCATATGGGCCATGTCAACGCGCCGATGATCCTGGGCACGTTGAGCGTCATCGAGGTCGGGCTGCAGGCTTTGGGCGTCCCGCACGGCAAGGGCGGCGCCCAGGCGGCGATCGACTGGCTGGGCGAGCAGGTGAAGGCCTGAGGCGGCATCCATCGAGATTATCTCTGCAGCCTCGGCCGCCTCGCCAGGGCGCGTCGGCTCGGAATTCTCCCCGAGCGCTCTTCGCTTCCTCGTGGCACCAGCCAGACAAAGCGCGACGGCCTGTTCGGCAAATTCCGAAAGCGCAGCGATCCCGGTCCGTCCATCATCAAGCCTCCAAGTCATGCACGGAAGGATGATAATCCGACCTTAAGTAAAAGTCAAGCAAGTATCGGAAAAACTTAAGCAAATCATGGCGACAGGCGGTGCCGAAGCCCGAATAATCGGGCGCCATAGCGTCCGAAAATTCATTTTTTGGAAAGACCGGACGCCTACTGCGTTTAAGTATTCCTCATCCTGCACAGGCGAGAGGCGCGATTCACGGTGTCCGCTGCCTTGACCTTCCTGGCCTGAATGGCCTTAAGCACAGTGGCGTTCACAGCGCGCATCGCGCAGCAATGATGGAGCCGCTCAGCATGGCCGCCACCAGCGACACTCTCCCGACCGCGACCCGCGTATCGGACCCCGGCATCCGCGCTTTGTATCGGCTGGAGAACCGATGGCAGGCGTGGCTCGACGTCGAGGCCGCGTTGGCGCGCGCCCAGGCCGAGCTCGGCATCATTCCCGCCGACGCGGCCGAGGCGATTGCCACGAAGGCGAAGCTCGAGCTGATGGACCGGGCGCGCATCGACGAAGGCTTCGCGCGCACCGGCCACACGATCGTCCCGCTGGTCTGGGAACTCGGCCGCATCGTGGGCGAACCGCATGGCGGCTGGGTGCACTGGGGCGCCACCACGCAGAACATCACGCAGACCGGTGACCTGCTGGTGCTGCGCCAGGCCCACGCGATCTTCCTGCGCCAGATCGGCGAGGTTTTGGCCGCCATGGCCGATCTGGCGGAACGCACGGCGGACATGCCGATGGCCGGACGCACGCATGGCCAGCACGCGGTGCCCGCCACCTTCGGCTACAAGGTCGCGGTCTGGATCGACGAGCTGCTGCGTCATGTCGAGCGCCTGCGCCAGGCGGCCCCTCGCCTGTTCATCGCCATGCTGGGCGGCGGCGCCGGCACCTATGCTTCGCTCGGCAAGCAGGGACCGCCGGTACAGCAGGCGATCGGCCGGCTGCTGGGCTTCGGCTCGATGACCGTGCCGTCGCGCGCCATCGGCGACCATCTGGCGGAGAACATCTGCATCCTGGGCCTGCTCGCCGCCACCTGCGGCAAGATCGGGCGCGAGGTCTACACCCTGATGAAGACCGAGTTTGGCGAGGTCGAGGAACCCGTGCCACCCGGCACCGTCGGCAGCTCGACCATGCCGCAAAAGCGCAACCCAAAGCTCTGCCAGGACATCATCGCGGCCGCGGCGGAGGTGCGCGCTCTGGTGCCGCTCGCCCTCGAAGCCATGACCACCGAGCACGAGGCCGATCGCACCACCAGCCTGATGATGGACAGCGCCGAGTCGCGCGCCTGCATCGCCACGGGCGATATCCTGAGCCGGCTGGGCGAGATCATGCGCGGCTTGCGGGTCGACCCCAAGCGCATGCGGGCGAATCTCGACCTGGGCGGCGGGCTGATCATGGCCGAAGCGGTGATGCTCGACCTGGGCGCCGCGATCGGCCGCCAGCATGCGCACGATGTCGTCTACGACGCGGCGCAGGCCGCCTTCGTGGAAGGCCAGTCGTTCTCCGACCTTCTGGCGGCGGACACGCGCCTCACCGCGCACATGGACAAGAAGGCGATCGGGAAGCTGCTCGACCCCACCGCCTATACCGGGCTGTGCGCCGACATGGCGCGCGAGGGGGTCGCCCGCGCGCGGAAAGCGACGACAGGCCTCGCGGCTGGGAAGTGACTCTCCGGCCGAGCCGTCCGTGACCGCCGCCATTGACCTAGAATCAATGATTTGTTAATTAACGACTTGGTGAAATGGTATGGATTTCCTGCCATGCCGGCCGTGCATGCATTGCAGCTCGACAACGTCTTCGCGGCACTCGCCGATCAGACGCGGCGCGCCATCGTCGAGCGGCTGCTCGCCGAGGGTGAGCTCAATGTCGGCGATGTCGCCGCGCCGTTTGCCGTCACCCCGTCGGCGA
>JABCYT010000802.1 GCA_013290035.1 Alphaproteobacteria bacterium | reverse complement strand
GCGCGCGTTGTCGCCCGAGACCAGCAGCATCTGCACGAAGCCGTCGTTGCGCTCGGCCAGAACCTTGGCGAGCTCGCGGCAGGTCTCGTCATGCATGACGTCGGTCGGCATCGCCGAGCCGTCATAGTCGCGCTGCACCGCGGCCGGCCCGGTCGGCAGCATGCGCTGGGCCGACCAGCCGCAGGCGCCGGCATCCATGGCCTCGTGCAGCAGGCGGCGGATCTCGGCGTGCTGCTCGGGGGTCGGCAGCTGGCCCGCCTTGGCCGCCTCGAAGCCCATCACCCAGATCAAGAGCGGCGAGATCGGCATGTAGGGCAGGATGTTGACCGCCTTCGGCGCCGCCTCGACGCTGTCCAAGAACTCGGGGAAGGTCACCCAGTTCCACGGCATGCCGGCCTGCATCGAGGCCAGGGGGATCGCCTCGACCCGGGTCATCGACATCATGGCGCGCTCCCGCTCGGCGGGCCGTACCGGGGCGAAGCCGAAGCCGCAATTGCCGATCACCACCGAGGTGATGCCGTGCCAGCTCGACAGCGAGCAATAGGGGTCCCAGAACAGCTGGGCGTCGTAATGGGTGTGCAGGTCGATGAAGCCCGGCGCCACGACGAGGCCGCCGGCGTCGATCGCGTCGTCGGCCTCGGACGCCGCGATATGGCCGATCTCCGCGATCCGCCCGTCCTTGACGCCGATGTCGCCGCGGAAGCGCGGCAGCCGACTGCCATCGACGATCATTCCCCCTCGGATGACGCGATCGTATCGGGCCATGTTTCCTCCGTTTCGCCAAGCCTGAGCGTGACCCGCGACTCTGTCAACGCGCCGCGCTAAACTCGCATCATGAAATCGAAACGCGCCCGCACCGACGTGCTGGAGATGGCCTACGAGGAGCATGGGCCCGAGAACGGCGCGCCGCTGATCCTGCTGCACGGCTTCCCCTACGACGCGCGCGCCTTCGACGAGGTGGCCCCGCCGTTGGCCGCCGAAGGTTGCCGCGTCCTGGTGCCCTACCTGCGCGGCTACGGGCCGACGCGGTTCCTGTCGGCCGCGACGCCGCGTTCGGGCGAGCAGGCGGCGCTGGGCCACGACCTGCGCCAGTTCATGGAGGCGCTCGGCATCGGCCGGGCGGCGCTGGCCGGCTACGACTGGGGCGGCCGCGCGGCGTGCGTGGTGGCGGCGCTGTGGCCGGACCGCGTGCGCTGCCTGCTGAGCTGCACCGGCTACAACATCCAGAACATCGCCGCCTCGGGCGAGCCGGCGCCGGCCGAGCAGGAGCACCGGCTCTGGTACCAATACTATTTCCACACCGAGCGCGGCCGCGCCGGCCTCGCCAAGAACCGGCGCGACGTCTGCCGGCTGCTGTGGAGGCTGTGGTCGCCGGAATGGCGCTTCGACGACGCAACCTTCGAGAAGAGCGCCGGATCCTTCGACAATCCCGATTTCGTCGAGGTCGTGATACAGTCCTATCGGCATCGCTATGGCTATGCGGCCGGCGACCCGGCGCTCGCCGGCATCGAGGCGGGGCTGGCGCGGCAGCCGAAGATCACCGTGCCGACCATCAACCTGCACGGCGGTCATGACGGCGTCGGGCCGGTGTCGGACAGGGACGGCCGCGCGCATTTCTTCACCGGATCCTACGAGCGGCGCGTATTGCCGGGGATCGGCCACAACGTGCCGCAGGAGGCGCCGATCGCAACGGTGGCCGCGTTGCGCGACCTCATGAAAGGAACCAGCCCGTGAGCAACATCGCCCTGATCGGCGCCACCGGAAACATCGGCAGCCGCGTCCTCGAAGAAGCGCTCGCGCGCAAGCACACCGTCACCGCCATCACGCGCGATCCGCGCAAGGTCTCGGCGCGGGCCGGCATGGTGATCCGCGCCGGCAGCACGACCGATGCGCCGGCGCTGGTGAAGATCCTGAAGGGCCACGACATCGTCGTGGTCTCGGTGAAGTGGAACGAGAACGACATCCGCCGCGTCATCGACACGATCCGCAAGTCGGGCGTGAAGCGGGCGCTGTTCGTGGTCGGCGCCGGCAGCCTGCTGCGCAAGGACGGCCGCCGCCACTACGACGTCATGGCCGAGAAGGGCGTGCAGCCGCCGACCTCGCTGCCGGCGCTGCAGGCCTACGAGGAGATCCGGAAGATCGACGATCTCGACTGGACGGCGATCTCGCCGCCTGCGTCGATCCCGGCCGGCCAGCGCACCGGCAAGTTCCGCCGCGGTCTCGACAAGCTGATCGAGAATTCCAAGGGCGAGAGCCGCATCAGCCGCGAGGATTTCGCGATCGCCATTGTCGACGAGATCGAGACGCCCAAGCACATCCGCAAGCGCTTCACGGTGGGCTATTGAGGCGAGGCAATTTCCGCAATTCGCGCTCGAGTCTTGCCGGAGCGCGGACCTCCAGGTCCGCATCTTCCTCGTCGATACGATGACATGAGCGGGCCTGGAGGCCCGCGGTCCGGCAAGACACTTGATCATTTTGGCCAGTCCGCTTGCATAGGAGCGGGAACGCGAGGGGGTACATCGATCTGACGAGATGATTCCGTTTGGCAGGAGCGACCCACCTCACCCTCCCCGCGCCCTTCG
>JABCYT010000801.1 GCA_013290035.1 Alphaproteobacteria bacterium | reverse complement strand
CTGGTGGCGCACACCGATCTTTTGGCGCAGATCGCGTCGGGCGTACCTGCCGGCGTGAAAGTCCTGGCGGTGCCGACACCCGAAGAGATCGCCGCCGCCTATAACGTGCCAACCGAGAAACGCGAGGCGCCGCCGGGCATCGAGACCTGGGATGCCTTCATGGCGCGCATCACGCCCAATACCCAGCCGCCGAAGGCGGCGCGCGGCAGCATGATCTACACATCGGGCACGACCGGCCGGCCCAAGGGCGTGCGCCGCCAGCCGTCATCGCCCGAGATGCAAGCCGCCTCGGCGCAGGAAGTGGCGCGCTACTGGGGACTTTCCGCCGATCCGTCGATCGTCGTGCTGATGAACGGCCCGATGTACCACTCTGCGCCGGCGGCCTACGGCATGGGGAGCGCCCGGTTGGGCCTGCACGTCGTCCTGCAGCCGCGCTTCGACGCCGCGGACATGTTGCGCCTGATCGAAAAGCACCGGGTCAGCCACATGCACATCGTGCCGACCATGCTGGTGCGCCTGCTCCGCCTGCCCGACGAGGTGAAGCGACGCCACGACCTCTCGTCGCTGCGCTGGATCACGCATGGCGCGGCGCCCTGTGCGCCTGCCGTGAAGCGCCAGATGATCGAATGGTGGGGCCCCGTCATCAACGAATATTACGGCGCCACGGAGACCGGCATCGTGGTCTGGCACAATTCCGAGGAGGCGCTCAGCAAGCCGGGCACCGTGGGACATGTCGTTCCCGGCGCACTGCTGCGCATCGTCGACGAGCAAGGCCGTGACGTGAAGCAGGGCGAGGTGGGCGAAATCTACCTCAAGGGCCCGCATCTCTCGGAGTTCACCTACAACAACGACGACGCCAAGCGCCGCGAGGTCGGGCTGGGCGAACTCGTGACGGTGGGCGACGTAGGCTACCAGGATGCCGACGGCTACATCTTTCTGTGCGACCGCAAGCGCGACATGATCATCTCCGGCGGCGTCAACATCTACCCGGCCGAGATCGAATCGGTGCTGATCCAGATGCCGGGCGTGCGCGACTGCGCGGTGTTCGGCATTCCCGACGAGGAGTTCGGCGAGCAGATCTGCGCCCATGTCGAGCCGCAACCTGGCGCCCGGCTTCAGGCCGCCGATGTCCGCGCCTATCTCGGCGGGCATCTGGCGCGCTACAAGGTGCCGAAGGTGGTCGAGTTCAGCGCAGCGCTGCCGCGCGAGGATTCGGGCAAGATCTTCAAACGCAAGCTGCGCGCACCATATTGGGAGAAGATGGGCCGCAGCATCTGAAGGAAAGTCATGCCCGACGACGACGTCACTTTGTTCGGCAAGCTCAAGAACAAGCTCATAGACAGCAAGCAGAAGTGGGCCGAGGACGGCCGCCTGCTGACCGCCAAGACCGCCGCCCATTCCGAGCGCCTGCCGCCGGGACAGCGCCGGGTCGAGACCTGGCCGGTGCTCGACCTCGGCATCCAGCCCGAGATCCCGACCCACGCCTGGCGGCTGTTCGTCGACGGCGAGGTCGAGAATCCCGTGACCTGGAAATGGGGCGAGTTCACCGACCTGCCCAAGACGGCGCTCACCACCGACATCCATTGCGTCACCGCCTGGTCGCGCTACGACAACAAGTGGGAGGGCGTGAGCGCCCGCGACCTGCTGGCCATCGTGAAGCCCAAGGCGGAAGCCAGGTATGTGATCTTCCATTCCTATGACACCTATACGACCAATGTGCCGCTGGCCGATTTCTCGGCTGACGACGTGCTGCTGGCCTGGAGCTGGAACGGCGAGGCGATCAGCCGCGAACACGGCGGCCCCTTGCGCGTCGTGATTCCCAAGCTCTATTTCTGGAAGAGCGCCAAGTGGATCAAGCGCGTCGAGTTCTCGGTGTTCGACAAGCCGGGCTTCTGGGAGCTGCGCGGCTACCACAACTACGGCGATCCCTGGCTCGAGCAACGTTACGACGAGGAGACCTGACAATGGCGTCGGCACACGACTTCACCTTCACCACCATCGACAACAAGCCGCTCGACATGAAGGATTTTGCCGGCAGGCCGGTGCTGGTGGTCAACGTCGCGTCGTACTGCGGATTCACGCCGCAATATGCCGACCTGGAGAAGCTGCACGAGACCTATGGCCCGAAGGGGCTGGTGGTGCTGGGCGTGCCGTCCAACGATTTCGGCGCGCAGGAGCCCAGGACGGAGCCCGAGATCGCCAAGTTCTGCGAGACCATGTACGGCGTCAAATTCCCGTTGACCGCCAAGCAGAAGGTCGTCGGCATGGATGCGCACGGGCTCTATCAATGGATCTCCGGCGAAGCGGGCGAGGCCGCTGCGCCCAAGTGGAATTTCCACAAGTATCTGATCGGCAAGGACGGCAGCCTGAAGGGCGCCTGGCCGAGCCGCGTGCGGCCCGGCTCGAGCGAGATCACCAGCGCCATCGAAGCCGAGCTTTAGGCCAGCATCAACGCTTGAGGGCGTCGCGGACCGTCGCAAACACCGCATGGAACATCTCGGTCGTCAGCCGCCCGGTGTTCGTGTTGTAGCGTGAGCAATGATAGCTGTCGGCCAGCGCCAGGCCGGTCGGCAAGGCGTGCAGC
>JABCYT010000800.1 GCA_013290035.1 Alphaproteobacteria bacterium | reverse complement strand
CACGCCCTTGGCCACCAGCTCGCGGGGCTCGTGCACGCGATAGAGATATTCGGCGATCCAGAACAGCAGATGGAGGTCGCGCAGCCCGCCCTTGCCCTCCTTGACGTTGGGCTCCACGACATAGCGCGAATCGCCCATGCGCTGGTGGCGCTGGTCGCGCTCGGCAAGCTTGGCCTCGACGAAGTCGCGCCCGTCGCCGGTCAGGAACTTCTGGGTAAAGCCTTTGATCAGCTGGTCGAACAACTCGCGGTCGCCCCACACGTAGCGCGCTTCGAGGAGCGCGGTGCGGATCGTCTGGTCGCGGTCGGCGTAGCGCAGGCTCTCGTCGACGGTGCGGGTGGCGTGGCCCACCTTCAGCCCCATGTCCCACAGCAGGTAGAGCATGAACTCGACGATCTGCTCGCCGCGCGGCGTCTGCTTGTAGGGACGCAGGAAGAGAAGATCGATGTCGGAAAGCGGCGCCAGCTCGCCGCGGCCATAGCCGCCGGTGGCCACGACGCTGAGGCGCTCGGCCGCGCTGGGATTGGCGGCGGCATAGATGCGCTGGTCGGCGAAGTCGAAGATCACCCGGATGAGCTGGTCCATCAGGAACGAGGTCGAGGCCAGCACCATGTCGCCGTTGTTGCGCAGCGGCCCCGGCTCCTCGAAGCGGCGACGGATCTCCGCCCGGCCCTGGGCCAGCGCCTGGCGCAGCAGCGCCAGCACGGCCGGGCGCGGCGGCTCCCCGCCCGTCGGCAGGTCCTCGACCAGCTTGGCCAAGGCCTCCTCCAGCGCGCGGCGACGCACGATGGCGCGGCGGTCGTGAATCTGATCGTAGGGCTTGGCCATTGGGGGCTACTTAGCGGAGGGGCGCGGTGCCGGCATCAGAGGATTTTGGCGCTTGGCGCAATGCCGCCGGCAAGGCCCGCGCTGGAGGAATGTTTCAGCAGGGAGTATCCGGCGGTTTCCGGGAGTTTCCGACAGGTTTCCGGCAAGACGGCGGAATTCGAGCGGTGCTGCTCCAACTGCTTGAGATCGTTGCCAAAAAAGCTTCTGACGGATTGTTGCGGTGGGTTTCCGGTATTTCCGGTATTTCCGGCGGTCATTTTGTGTCGAGTATGTGGGCTGCGTCCCCTTGGCTGAGACAACAAAACTGCGGACAGATGCCGCGTAGCCACAGCCTCCGTCTTGCAGAGCGAGCGACGTCCGGGGCCAATCATGAGGCGATGCTCCTGAGGACGGAGCAGATGTAAAGAGCACTTTAGTAAATGTCAAGTATCACCTAATGGAAACTTAAGCCCACCCATCGAATTTTCGGGCGCCATGCCGACCGAAAAATGCCGTTCCGGCGAAGCGGAATGCGCCGACATGAGCGCGCTGGGAGAGCCTGAAAGACACAGAATGCCCGTCACGCTCGCCGTCTTCACCAAGAACCGGGTCAATCCGGCCTATGCGGCGGCTCGCCTTGCCGCCGACCGGGTGGCGGCCGAGGCCGGCGCGCGGACGATGCACTACGTGCCCGAGACGCCCGACGATGTCGGCCAGCAGAAGGTGCTGGTCGGCGAGGCGCTGGCAGCCGGTCCTGACGCGGTGGTGTTCGTGCCGACAGACGATTCGGCCATGGTCGAGGATGTCCGGCGGTTCGAGGCGGCGGGCATCCCGGTCGTCAACTGCATCAATCGCATGGTGGGCCGGTTCCTGAGCTTCGTCGGCTCGGACGACGTGGCGGTGGGCTACACCGCGGCGCGCGCCTTGATCGACGGCTTGGGCGGCAAAGGCGACATCGTGGTGATCGAGGGCTCGCCGGGCGCGCCGACGGCCCGCGACCGCATCGTCGGCTTGCGCCGGGCCCTCGATGAGTCGCCGGCGATCAAGGTGCTGGGCTCGGGCACCGGCGCTTTCCAGGAGCAGCCGGCGCGGCTCGTGATGGCGCGGCTGCTGGCGCAGCATGCGCAGATCGACGGCGTGTGGACCGGCAACGACCTCATGGCCTTCGGGGCGCTCGACGCGCTGGCCGATTCGGGGCGCCGCGCCCAGGTGGTGGGCATCAACGGCCTGCCGGGCGCCATCGAGCGCATCGAGCAGGGCACGATGCTGGCCAGCGTCGACTTCAGCGCCTTCAACATCGCGGCCATCGCCGCTCGCGCCGCCCTGCGCCATCTCCGCGGCGAGCCGGTGCCGGCGCAGATCATGGTTCCCGCGGTGCTGATCGACCGCACGAACTTCACCGCCTGGCAGGTGCCGTTCACGGCGCGGCCGCTGATGGCGTGGGAAGATGTCGCGGGCGGGTGTAACGTGACGGACAAATGAAGCGTCTCGCCCTGCTGATCGGACTCCTGCTCGCGTCTGTCGCACCCTCCGCTCTTGCCCAGTCGCGCGCGGCGGCTCCGGCCTCCAGCCTGATCGACCTCAACAGCGCCAGCCGCGACGACCTGATGAGCCTCGACGGCATCGGCGAGGTGCGCGCCGACGCCATCATCCGGGCGCGGCCGTTCAGGGCCAAGACCGAGCTGGTCGAGCGCCGGCTGATCCCCGAGGCGCTGTACGACAAGATCGCCGACAAGGTGGTGGCGCGGCCGGTGCCCGGCGCGGCGCCGACGCCGGCC
>JABCYT010000799.1 GCA_013290035.1 Alphaproteobacteria bacterium | reverse complement strand
CCTGGGGGATGCCGGCCACGAGGGCAGCGATCGCGACAAGGAGGACTTTCAACGCTCTCATGCCGTCGGCCCAAGCGAAAAGCGCGCCATGTCGCGCACGGGATCGGGCCCGACGAACGTCAGCACCAGGTCGGTGACCCCCGCCGCACCGTACGCCGCGATCCGCGTGCGGCAGTCGTCGGCCGTGCCGGCGACGGCGAAGGCGTCGACGAAGCGCTCGTCGAGCGCCGTCGCGGGCCCGGCGACGGCGGCGGCGAACTCCGTTTCGGGAATGCCGCTGTGGTCGACCAGGCTTGCCTTCGCCGCCGGGACTTTTAACCCGAGTGTCCAGAACGTCCTGAGCAGGCTGGCCAGCACGGGCCTGATCGCCGCCCTCGCCGTTTCGCGGTCGGCCGCGACGACGCAGGGCGCATATTGCACCAGCCGCGCCGGCCGCGCGATCGCCGCTGCCCAGCGCGTGAAACCCGGCGGGCACATGTTGGAGACCATGAGGCCGTCGGCAACCTCCGCGGTGAGCGCCAGCGCCTTGGGTCCGCGGGCCGCCAGGAGGATCGGCAGGTCGGGTCGGTGGGGCTTGTAGGAAAGCTTCACGTCCTCGACGATGAAGACCTTGCCCTTGTGGGTGACGGCCTCGCCGGCGAGCAGGCCGCGCACGATAGCGAAGGTGTCCCGCAGCGCCGCCAGCGTCTTCGCATTGTCGATGCCCAGCCGCCTGATCGGTGCGGCGAGACCCGCGCCGATGCCGAGCGTCAGGCGGCCCTCCGCCAGCTCGTCGAGCGCGCTCGCATCCATGGCGATCTGCGCCGGATGGCGCAGGAAGGGATTCCACACGCCGATGCCGAGCTCGATCCGGCGGGTCGCCGCGGCGCAGGCGGCCAACGCGGGCAAGGCGCCGCGCTCCAGCGGATTCTCGGCGAACCACACCGAGGCAAAGCCCTGGGCTTCGGCCGCGACGGCCAGCTCGACGCAGTGCCGCGGTGCGAGACCGCCATGAAGCCGGATGCCCAGTCTTGGCATGTCCCTTGGCGTGCCGCCCATCCCCACCCCGATCGCGCCTGAAAACCGTCCGAATGACAGGACAAGCCGCCAAGATTATCGTGCGCGGCAAGAAGGGGGAAACGACAATGGCGACATCTCTCACGCGCCGGAGGCTGCTCGCCTCGGCGGCCATCGCACCGATGGTCGGGACGGCCTCGGCGGCCGACTTCGACTGGAAGAGGTTCAACGGCAGCCAGCTCCGCTTCATGGTGTCGGTGCATCCCTGGACCGAGTGGGCGCAGAAGCAGCTCCCGGCGCTGGAGGCCGAGACCGGCATCAAGGTCAACCTCGAGATCCTCTACGAAGACCAGCTCCGCCAGAAGCTGCCGCTGACCTTGCGCTCCGATCCCGGCGCGGTCGACGCGTTCTTCACCCTGCCGTCGTGGGATGGCGCGTCCTTCGCACGGGCGCGCTGGTACGCGCCGCTGGAGCCGCTGATCGCGTCGGACCTGACCGCACCGGACTGGGATTTCAGCGACTTCTTCCCGAACATCCTCAATATCCATCGCCTGAACGGGCAGCTGCTGGGCATACCGATCTCGACCGAGGTGCAGGCGCTGTTCTTCAACAAGGCGATGCTCGACGCCAAGGGCCTCGCGCCGCCGACCACGCTCGACACGCTGATGGCGGCGGCCAAGGCGCTCAACGATCCGGCCGGCAACGTCGCCGGCTTCGTGACGCGCGGCGACGGCGTGCAGGCGCTCTACACCTTCGCCCCGTTCCTGTTCGCCTATGGCGGGCGATGGCTCGACGACAACGGCAAGCCGGAGCTCGGCGGCGCGCCCTTCATCAATGCGCTGAAATACTACAGCGAGATCCTGCGCGCGGCCGGGCCGCCCAACGTGCTCGGCATGCAGTGGAAGACCACCTATCCGCTGTTCCAGCAGGAGCGCGCCGCGCTGTTCGCCGACGCGGTGAATTTCCTGGCCTATTTCCGCGACCCCTCGCAGTCGCGCATCGTCGACAAGGTCGGCATGGTGCCGGTGCCGGCCGGCCCGTCGGGCAGCCATTCGACGGTGATCGCCTGGGGACCGGCGATCGCCGCCTCGTCGAAGCAGCAACAGGCCGCCTGGACGGCCATCCAGTGGCTGACCTCCAAGCGCAACATGCTGGCCGCCAGTCTCGCGACCACCTTGCCGTCGTCGCGCAAGTCGGTGTTCTCGGCCGACGCCTACGTGAAAGCGGCGCCGGCCGGCGTGATCGAGATCGTGCAGAGCCAGATCCCGAACGCCGTGCCGAACGGCGCTAATCCGCTGGTCGTCCAGGTGCCCGAAACGCGCGCCGCCATCGGCCAGGCGATCATCGCGGCGTTGCGCGGCGAGGACATCACCAAGGCCGCCAACGAAGCGCAGAAGCAGGTGCTGGCGATCATCAATGGCTGATGTCGCCGCGGCGCCGCGGGCCCCGATCAGCCCGCGGCGGCGGCGGGACTGGACTCCGGAGCTGCTCAGCCTGCCGGCGCTGGTCGCCATCCTGGCGGTGATGGGCTTCCCGCTGCTCTATCTCGGCTGGATGAGCCTGCATCGCTGGTCGCTGGTGGGCTTCGATC
>JABCYT010000798.1 GCA_013290035.1 Alphaproteobacteria bacterium | reverse complement strand
GAAGACTTCGCGGATCTGCGCGTTGCCGAGGAAGGTCTCCTTGTAGGTCGGCTCGAGCAGACCGATCATCAGGGCCTGAATGTCCTCGGTGACCTTGTAGATGATGCTGTAGTAGCGAATGTCGACTTTGTCGCGCTTGGCGATCTCGCGCGCCTGCGGATTGGCGCGCACGTTGAAGCCGATGATCAGCGCGCCCGACGCCTTGGCGAGCGTCAGGTCGGCCTCGCTGATGCCGCCGACGCCGCTATAGACCACGCGGGTCGCCACCTTGTCGGTGGAAAGCCGTTGCAACGCACCGGCCAGCGCTTCCGCCGAGCCCTGCACGTCGGCCTTGATCAGCACCGGCAGCTCCTTGGCCGTGCCCTCGCGGATGCCCTTGATCATCTCCTCGAGGGTGCCGCGGCCGCCCGCGGCCCGGGCAAGCTGGGCCTGACGGTCGCGGCGGGCGCGGAAGTCGGCGATCTCGCGGGCGCGCGCCTCGCTCTCGACCACGTGGAACTCGTCGCCCGCGTGCGGCGTGCCGTCGAGACCCAGGATCTCGACCGGAACGGCCGGTCCCGCGCTCTGCACCGCGTTGCCGCGGTCGTCCATCAGGCGCCGCACGCGGCCCCACACGGCGCCGGCCACCAGCACGTCACCGACCTTGAGCGTGCCGCGCTGCACCAGGACGGTCGCCACCGAGCCGCGGCCCGGATCGAGCTGCGCCTCGATCACGACGCCATCGGCCGGGCGATCCGGATTGGCCTTGAGCTCGAGCACCTCGGACTGCAGCAGGATCGCCTCTTCGAGCTTGTCGAGGTTGGTCTTCTTGGTGGCCGACACCTCGATCGACTGGACGTCGCCGCCCAGCTGCTCGACCTGGACCTCGTCCTGCAGCAGCTCGGTGCGGACCCGGCTCGGGTCGGCCCCGGCCTTGTCCATCTTGTTGATGGCGATGATCATCGGCACGCCCGCAGCCTTGGCGTGGGCGATCGCCTCCTTGGTCTGCGGCATGACGCCGTCGTCGGCCGCCACCACCAGGACGACGATGTCCGTCACCTTGGCGCCGCGGGCGCGCATGGCGGTGAAGGCTTCGTGGCCCGGCGTGTCGAGGAAGGTGATCCTCTGGCCCGACGGCAGGCTCACCTGGTAGGCGCCGATATGCTGGGTGATGCCGCCCGCCTCGTGCGCCGCCACGTCGGTCGCGCGCAAGGCATCGAGCAGCGAGGTCTTGCCGTGGTCGACATGGCCCATGATCGTGACCACCGGCGGCCGCGGCGTCAGCGTTTCCGGCGCGTCCGCCGTCTCGGCGAGGCCGGTCTCGACATCGCCCTCGGCGACGCGCTTGGGCCGATGGCCCATTTCCGTCACGACCAGCTCGGCGGTGTCGGGGTCGATCGCCTGGTTGATGGTCGCCATCACGCCCATGCGCATCAGCGTCTTGATGACGTCGGCGCCGCGCTCGGACATGCGCGAGGCGAGTTCCTGGACCGTGATGGTCTCGGGGATCGTGACCTCGCGATAGACCTTCTGCTGCGGCGCGTCGTCGGCATGCTCGCGGCGGCGATCGCGCTCCAGCCGGCGGCGCATCTGCGCGGCGGACCGGCTGCGGAAGTCGTTCTCGCCCTCGACCGCGCGGCCGACGTCGATCTTGTCGGAACGGCGCTTGGGCACCTCGCGGCGCGCACCCGGCGGCTGCGGCAGGCGCTTGTTGATGGCGGGCCGCATCGGCGGCCGGCGCAGCGCCGCATCGGCGGTCTGCGCCACGCCGGGCGCGATCGGCGGGCGCCGGATCGGAGCCGGAGCGGCGGGCGCCGGCGTGCCGGTGCCGATTTCCTGGGCCTGGCGCGCGGCCGTCGTCGTGGGCGCAGCCGTAGCGGCCTGGTCGAGACGCTTCTGGACCAGCGCGTCGGCCTTGCGCTTGACCTCTTCCTCGATCTTCTTGCGCGCCTCTTCCTCGGCCAGACGCTTCTTGTGCTCTTCGTCGGCCTTCTTGCGGGCCTCGTCCTCGACGGCCCGGCGGGCCGAGTCCTGGGCGGCGCGCTGGCGCGCGGCTTCGGCGTCGCGGTTGGCGTCGACCAGGGCCCGCGTGCGGGCTTCCTTTTCTTCTTCGGTGAGCGTGCGCAGCACGAGGCTGCGGACGCCGGTGCCGTCGCCGGCAGTCGAACGCGCCGAAAGGGGCGCCCGCGCCGCCGGCGCCGCCGCGCCGCCCAGCTTCAGGGTACGGGCAGTCGGTGCCGCAGCCGGTGCCTCGGCAGCCGCGGCAGGCGAGGAAGCCGCAGGCGTGGCGCTGCCGCCGGCGCGCTTGACCGGTTTCTTGACCTCGACCGTCACCGCCCGCGTCCGCCCGTGCGAGAATTTCTGGCGCACCTGCGTCGCGTCACTGCTCTTGGCCGCCGTGCCCGCGCGGGCCGTGGTCGAGAGGGTGAGCGGCTTGCTCGGCTTGGTCTCTTCTTTTTGTTCCGTCATATCGCCTGTTGTCCTTGGTCCGCTCCGGCGCGTCAACCGGTGCTGTTCAGCCGGTAGCCACGCCAGCGCGCCGCCCCGACCTCAATTCGCTCGATGAATTCACCGCCCGCATCGTCGCGGGCAACTGCTGCATAGACCGTCTGCT
>JABCYT010000797.1 GCA_013290035.1 Alphaproteobacteria bacterium | reverse complement strand
ACTTCTGCGGCTGGCCGTCGACCGAATAGGCGAGCTCAGCGCCGGCGCTCATCGCCCGCGCCGCCAGCAACAACCAGGCCTGCTCCTGGGTCGTCGTCCGGTCGATCCTGGCGACCATCCGCTCGCGCACCGCATTGACGACTTCGGCGAGCCCCTCACGGCCGCCGGCTTCGGTCGCCAGCGCCAGAACCGCAGCGCGGTTGCGCAGCGGCGTGCCGTAATATTCGCCGGGGCTGGGCTGGTCGATATGCTGGCGGGCCTGCGCGAAGGCAAGCCGCGCGCGGCCAGGCTCGGCGACATGGTTCAGGGCGGCGGCGAGCTGCGCCCAGGCGAGACCACCCGTGATGTCGGCGCCCTTCGTGTCCTGGAAGTAGCGGATCCGCCCGGGATCGGCGAGGCCGGCCTTGGCCAGCACGTACCAGCCATAGGCCTGTGCGTTGGGCTGCAGCTTCTCGACGTTGCGGTTGAGCCAGGTGAGCCCGCGCTGCAGCGAGGCGGCAGGCACCGCCATCGATTGGTCGCGGGCGCGCAGCAGGAAGTCGAGCACGTAGCCCTGCAGCCACTCCGCCGCCGGCGCGTAGGGTCCCCACATGCCGAACGAGCCGTCGGGCAGCTGCATGTCGACGACGCGATAGACCGCTTCCTGCACACGATCGGGAATCCGCTGATCGGACGATCCGTAGCCCAGCAGCGCCACGTCGTTGTAGTAAAGCAAGGCCAGGGCGCGGCTGGTCGTCTGCTCGATGCAGCCAAAGGGGTACTTGTCGAGGGCGCGCAGCAGGCCGGGCACGTCGATGCCCGGAATGCGCGACAGCGCCACGCTCACCACCGCGGTGCCGGGCGCGAAGCTGGCCGTCAGGTTGCGGTCGACCATGAGCTCACGCTGCGGATCGAGCTGCGAGACGGTGTCGATCGCGGTCGGCGTCTGGGCCGAGCGGACCTGGATGTCCCATTCGCGGCGCACCGCGAAGTTGCCCGGCCCTTCGACCGCGACGGCGACCTTGCCGAAGCCGGCGTCGCCCGCCTTGAGATCCCAGGTCAGGAGCTCGCGCTGGTTCGCCGCCAGCTTGCGCGTCTCGGCCACCGGCCGGTCGAGCGCGACCGCACCGCTCGCCTCCAGGGTCACGCGATAGTCGCCGGCCTGGCCGTCGACATTGTGCAGCGACAGCGCCACGCGGCCGCGGTCGTTGGGCGCCAGGAAGCGCGGCAGGACGACGTCGGCGGTCACCGCGTCGCGCACGAACATGCGTTTCTCGGCCGAACCGACGCGCGTCTTGGCGTAGGCCACGGTCATGATCCTGAGCTGGCCGATGAAGTCGGGGATATCGAGCGCGATCTTGGCCTCGCCCTTGTCGTCGAGCTTCACCGGTCCGCTGAACAAGGCGACGGTACGGGTCGGCACCACGTCGAGGCCGCCGATGTCGCCCGAATCGCCGCCGGTGCGGATGCGGCCGAGATCGTCGACATTGGCGTCGAGCAGGCGGCCGTAGTCGTCGCGCATGGCGATGCCCAGCTTGCGCTTGCCCAAGTAGTAGTCGGCAGGATTGGGCAGCTTGAAACGCGTGAGCTGCAGGATGCCCTCGTCGACGGCGGCCACGGTGACGAACGCCTCCTCGTTCTGCAGGTTGGTCACCTTGACGGGCACCTCGATACGCTGGCGCGGCGTCACCTTGTCGGGCGCGCCGATCTCGATACCGAGCGTGCGCAGGCCAGGATCGATGCCGAGCCACGCCGCGCCGATGGCGCGGGTCGGCGTGCGGTCGGCCGGCGTCGAGAGGGGCCGCCAGGCCGTGACCAGCGCGTAGGCGCCGGCGCCCCATTCGGCCTTGATCGGCACCTCGAAGGTGGTGCCGCCGGCGGGAACCTGGACGGGGTAGGTGGCGACGATGCGGTCGGTGGCGATGGCGACCAGCGCCTCGCCGGCGAAGGGCGGCTCGATGCGCAGACGCGCACTTTCGCCCGGCGTGTAGTTCTGCTTGTCGCTCGCCACGCGCAGCGTGTCGGGCGTCTCCTCGGCGTCGCTGCCGCCATACCAGCCGACATAGAACGACAGGCTCGAGAGCGCGCGGTTCTGGTTGTCGACGATCGTCAGCTTGTATTCGCCCCAGTCGAGCTGGCGCGACAGGCGCGTCGGCTGATCGGCCTTGAGCGCGATCGAATCGCTGGTGAGCAGCCGTTCGTTCCGCGTCGACTGCCAGCGCCATTTGCCGTCGACCTGGTACCACTGATAGTTATAGTCGATGCGCTCGATGCGGTACTCGACTGCCGGCCGGGCGACCTGCTTGCCGGCGGCATCGACCGCCACGATGTCGAACTCGGTCACCGCGCCCTCGCTGGCATAGCGGCCCTCGAAGGTAGGACGGATGCCGAGATAGACGTCGCGGGTGCGCAGCGGCACCGTCTTGTCGGCGCGCGTGGCGCGGCCGCCGCCGGGCTCGAACACGCGGGCCTGGAGCTGGGCGCGCAGCGGCAACACCGTGTCCTTGACCTGGTCGCCGCCCCATTCGAGGCGCGACTTGCCGGCCTGGTCGGTATCGGGCGCGGTGAGGGTGATGAACGGCGGCTCGAACTTCTTGCGCTCGGTTTCCGATCCGAACGAA
>JABCYT010000796.1 GCA_013290035.1 Alphaproteobacteria bacterium | reverse complement strand
CGCGCCTTCTCCTCGGTACGGTCCTTCTTCAATTTCCTCGACAAGCGCGGCCTCGCACACAACGCCAGCATCGGTGCCATCCAGACGCCCAAGCTGCCGCGCTCGATCCCCAAGGCGCTCTCCGAGCGCGACATGGAAGACCTGCTCGACGCGCCGTCCGAGCAGGAGCGCGCGGACTGGCTCGACCTCCGCGATACGGCGATCCTGCTGCTGCTCTACGCGGCAGGCTTGCGCATCGGCGAGGCGCTGGGCCTCACCAAGGCGACGGTCGAAGGGCTGCTGAAGGCGGGCAACGATACGCTGAGCGTCACCGGCAAGGGCAACAAGACACGGCTTATCCTGCTCCTGCCGCAGGCGCTGGAGGCGCTGAAAGCCTATCGCGACGCCTGCCCGTACATGGCGGCGCTGGGCGCCGGCGAAGCGTTCTTCGTCGGCGCGCGCGGCGGCCCGCTCGATCCCGCCATCGTGCAAAAACGCATCCGCGAGATCCGCCGCAGGCTGGGCCTCGCCGACAGCGTGACGCCGCACGCCCTGCGCCACTCCTTCGCCACGCACCTGCTGGGCGCCGGTGGCGACCTCAGGGCGATCCAGCAGCTTTTGGGGCATGCTTCGCTGTCGACGACCCAGCGCTATACCGACGTCGACGCCGCGCGCCTGACCGAAGTCTACCGGGCCGCGCATCCGCGGGCGAAAGGCTAGTTTCGACCGCCCTTGCCCCAGAAGATGTCGTAAGCCCGATCGAAGGTCACGAACATCAGGCACGCGGTATCCTGGCAGGTGAACTGGTGCGCCATGCCACCCGCCATCATGGCGAACCCGCCCGGGCCGAGCGTCGTGGCCGGAAGACCGGTCATCTCGGCCAGGATCGTGCCGCTGATCATCAGGACCTGCTCCTGCGCGGTGTGGGAATGCCAAGGGACCACGCATCCCGAAGGCGCCTTCAGGATCAAGGTCGACGGACCGGTCGCCGGATTGCCGGTCTCGATGGCCGAGGACAGGCATTTGACATCGCTATCCGGCAGGAACTGCACCGACGAGAGCGGCGCGAGCTTGCCCATCGCCGGGTCCTGCGCATGGGCAATCCCCGCGGCCAAAAGCGCGCCGCAGCCGATCAGGGTCCAGCCAGGCCGGGACTTCACGGCGGTGACCGGACGGGAAGTCGATCAGGAGTTGGGCTTGGGCAAGGTCGTGGGCGAGATCCGGAGGATCTTGTACCCTGCCTGCTCGAGCTTGACCGCCTCGGCCTCTGCTTCCGTCAGACTGGAATAGCCGATGCCGATCTGGGCCTTCGTGGTCGGGTGTTCTGTCCAGACCATGTGCTTGCCGAAAACGTCTTTTGTCATGCGCGCACTATATCGACGTTGACCAGCCGGCGCGACCGCAATCGGGACACCGCGAAATCGTTCACGGACCGAGCGTCTTCGCCAAGAACGCCTTCACGTCGGCGACAAACGCCTTCCAGGCCGCCTCGCTGGCGCCGTAATGCGCGCCGCAGCAGCCGCCCGGCTTGCTGCGGTTGCCGACACCCTCGAGATAACGCACCGGCAGGCCGAGCGCGTCGAAGCTGTGATACGCGCCCTCGTAGATGTGCGTCTCGACCAGGTCGCGGCCCTGCACGATCCTGTCCAGCACCGCCTTGCATTGCGACACCGGCGTCCAATCGTCGAGCGCTGCCATGGCGATCAGTGTCGGCTGGTGGATGGCGAGCTTGGCGCCCAACGCATCGGCCAGCGCGCAATCGGGATAGACCAGGATCGCCGCGCGCGCCGGTGTCGGCGCTTTGGTGTCGGAAGCGGGCGACAGCGCGCGCAGCATCGCCACGCCACCGCCATAGGAATAGCCCATGAAAGCCAGGCGCTTGGCATCGACGAAGTTTTGCTTGCCGAGCCAGGCCAGCGCCGCGTCGATGTCGTGCGCGCGCTCCTGGGCGGCGGCCGGGGTCGGCCAGTTGCGGCCGCAGACGTCCTTGAGTCCGCGGGCGGAGAAACTGTCGACCACCAGCGCGACATAGCCCCAGCCCTTCAGAAGCTCGGCCATGCGCGTATTGTTGACGCCGACGCCGCCGCAGCCGTGAAAGATCGCCACCGCCGGCAGAGGTTGCGGCGATGCCGGACGATAGAGCTGGGCGGTGAGCTGGATGGTGCGGCCATTCTGCTCGACCGGCACGCGCGTGGCCTGCTGGGCCAGAACCGGGCTGGCGCAGAAAAGGCATAAAAGAAAACTCAGCAAGCCACGCACGCCGTCAGCCTAAAGTCTTTCCGGCAAGCGCGGAATTGTTCAATTCGAAGCAACAGGCAACGACCTCATCCTGAGGAGCATCGCGGAGCGATGCGTCTCGAAGGATGGGCTACATCAAGACTGGTTCCCGCCCTTCGAGACGGCCGCTTCGCGGCCTCCTCAGGGTGAGGTGTTACTGGCCTCACTCGGTGGCGATCGGCGGGCCTGTCGGAACGAGATGCTTGCCGTCGAAGGTCAGCATCTGGAGCTTGTTGAACGGGTTGTAGTTCTCGGGTGTCGTGCCGACAGCGATGCCGGGGCGCAGCATCGCCACCCGCACATCCTTGAGGCTCGCTGCCTCGGCCATCACGGATTTTACGCGTCACG
>JABCYT010000795.1 GCA_013290035.1 Alphaproteobacteria bacterium | reverse complement strand
GGCCTGGTTGGCGCTTTCGGCGTCGCGTTGCGCGTCGATCGCCGAGTCGCGCGCGAACCGCGCCTCGTCGTAGGCGATCTGCAGGCGGCGGGCGAGATCCTCCTTCTGGTAGGCGAGCGCAATGTTGTCGTACTGCCAGCGATGGACGTCGCGCACATAGGCCATGAGATGGCCGACATAGGCGCCGCCGGCGATGCCGACGAGCTGGTAGAATGGATCGGAGGCGGTCAGCAGCACGAACAGCAGCGGCGCGGTGGTGGCGGCGGCGAAGGTGTAGAAGGTGGGCGGGTGGGCCGAGCGGATGGGCACCGCCGTGGTGATGGTGGCCAGCAGCACGAGGCCCAGCAGCATGCGCTGCAGCTCGTAGTCCTTGGAGGCCAGGATATAGCCCGCCGTGCCCCAGCAGGCGCCGGCGAGGAACGACAGGCCGGCGAACCACCAGCCCCAGCGGATCACCTCCTCGTCGGACGGATGGGCGCGGTTGAAGGCGCGCCGCAGGATGTCGAAGCCGATGGTGACGACGATATGGACGGCGAACGGCGGTGCGAGCTCGAGCAAATCGATCTGGCGCCAGTAGATGGCGGCGATCACCGGCCACAGCACGAACGAGAAGTAGCGCGACTGCGCCGAGCCCTCGAACAGGCGCCGGATGAGTTCGGCGCGGACGAAGGCCTCCTGGCGCGCCGTCAGGGCGGGTGCCGCCGGTTGGCCGGAAGGTTCAGCCGAAGCGACTGACATCGCCCCTCGGACGAGGCCCTGCGGCACCAGGGCTGGAGCCGGTAGCGGGTCGCGGATCAAGAGATGGAGGTGTCATGTGATGAGCCCCGGGGCCGCTGCCGGCACCAAGTGTATCAAATATATCAAGAAGCAGCTATATCTCATTGAGAAATCATGCTATTTTGTCTGGATTAGAGAAACATTCATTTTGGATCAAGTCATGTTGCAACCCTCTGTTCTGCTGGTCGAGGACGACGCTTTCCAACGCAAGGCGGCCGAGACCTATCTGATGAATCACGACCTCAGGGTCATCGCCGTGGAGAACGGCGCGCAGATGCGGCGCCAGATCTCGCGCTCGATGCCCGATCTGGTGCTGCTCGACGTGCAGCTGCCCGGCCAGGAGGACGGCTTCGCGCTGGCCCGCTGGCTGCGCGAGAGCAACACCAAGGTCGGCATCATCATGCTGACGGCCGCCGGCGATTCGGTGGACAAGGTGCTGGGGCTGGAAAGCGGCGCCGACGACTACGTCGCCAAACCTTACGAGCCGCGCGAGCTTCTGGCGCGCTGCAAGAGCGTGCTGCGCCGCTCGGTCAACAAGGCGACGCCGTCCCTCCTCGAGCGGATCCGCATGGGCCAGTACACGCTCGACCTGCCCAAGCGCCAGCTGCTCGATCCGGTCGGCAAGGACGTGGCGCTGACCTCGGGCGAGTTCGACATCCTGAAGACCTTCGCCGAGAACCCCAACCGGCCGTTGTCGCGCGACTGGCTGCTGGAGACCACCAGCCACCGAAGCCGCGATCCGTTCGACCGCGCGATCGATCTCCGCATCACGCGCATCCGGCGCAAGATCGAGCCCACGCCTGACAAGCCGACGGTGATTCGCACCGTGCGCGGCATCGGCTATATGTTCGTCCCGCCCGCGGAATAGGTGTAGAACGCGGGCCTTGCCCCGGGGGGCCCGTAGTTCAGTGGTTAGAACGAGCCGCTCATAACGGTTATGTCGCAGGTTCGAATCCTGCCGGGCCTACCAACCGCCGCCTGCCGCCTCGCCGCAGGGTCGGCCACCACCGAATAGTCGGCAAGCATCAGCGCCTTTCAGGACCATATCGATACTACAATCCCAGCAGGATCAATTTGCCATGACACGTATAAATCGTGATGCGTTCGCATTCTTGTCAGGTGTCTTTCTCCTATGCATGTCCGTCCTGATGATTCAGATCGTCCAGACGCGCATCCTTTCCGTTGTTTCGCTCTACTACATGGCGTTCTTCTCGATCAGCATGGCCATGCTGGGGCTCACCGGCGGCGCCCTGATCGTCTATTACAAGCTCGATCATGTGAATCCGGGGAACGTCAACGCCTTCCTGTCGAAGATATCGACGGGCTTCGCGCTGTGCATCGCCGCCTGTTTTGTCCTGCAGCTCGCCTCTCCCCTGCCAAACCTGGCATGGGCGACCTACGTCGTGCTCTGGTTCAAGGCCATTGTGCTGCTCGCGGCACCGTTCACGATCGGTGGCATTGCGGTGTCGCTCGCCCTGACACGCAGCGGCTTGCCGGTCGGCATCACCTATGGCGTCGACCTGCTCGGCGCCGCGACCGGCTGCCTCGCATCGCTGGCTCTGCTGACATGGATGGACGCATCGTCCGCCATGTTCATGACGGCGGCCCTGGCCGCGGTCGCTGCCTGGTGCTTTGGCCGTGCCGCCTCCGAGCCGGTACCGGTCGGCCCCGTTCTGAACTGGCGCATTCTCGGGAAACCGGGTTTCGTCGCCGTCTACCTGGCGGCGCTTGCCGGCGTAAATGCCGTGACCGATTCCGGCCTGCAGCCCATCGTGATCAAGTTCGACAGGCTCGACCCACTCAGCAGCATCTACGACATCAAGTGGAA
>JABCYT010000794.1 GCA_013290035.1 Alphaproteobacteria bacterium | reverse complement strand
GTCACCCAGGGCGATCTCGGGATGTGGGACGACAGCCAGATCGAAGGCCACAAGCGGCTGGTCCGCTTCCTCAAGCAGGAGGGCGCGCTCGCCGGCACGCAGATCACCCACGCCGGCCGCAAGGGCAGCACGCCGCGCTCCTTCGACAAGCCCGGCCAGCTCGGGCCGGCGGGCGCTGGCTGGCAGAAATGGCAGGTGGTCGGGCCTTCCGAGCTGTCGGCGGCCGACGGCTGGCCGATCCCCCGCCAGCTCGGCACCGACGAGATCGAGACCCTGGTGCGGAAGTTCGGCGAGGCCGCCCGGCGCGCCGACGCGGCGGGCTACGACGTCATCGAGATCCATGGCGCGCATGGCTATCTGCTGGCGCAGTTCCTCTCGCCGATCAGCAACAAGCGCAACGATCAATATGGCGGCGACCGCGCCGGCCGCATGCGCTTCCCGCTCGAGGCGGCGCGCGCCGTGCGCGCCGCCTGGCCGGTCAGCAAGCCGATGTTCATCCGCGTCTCGACGGTCGACGGCGCCGGCGGCTGGGAGGTCGAGGATACGGTCGTCTTCGCCAAGGCGCTGAAGGAGCTGGGCGTCGACGTGATCGACTGTTCGTCGGGCGGCCTCACCGGCCTGTCGACGGCGCTCCCGGTCAAGCGTTCGCTGGGCTTCCAGGTGCCGTTCGCCGCCGCGGTGAAGCGGCAGGCGGGCATTGCCACCATGGCGGTCGGCCTGATCCTCGACGGGCCGCAGGCCGAGGCGATCCTGCAGGCCGGTGCCGCCGACCTTATCGCCATCGGCCGGCAGGCGCTGTTCGATCCGTTCTGGGCGTTGCATGCAGCGCAGGAGCTGGGCTGCGACGCCGACTTCGCGATGTGGACACCCGAGTACGGCTGGTGGCTGGACAAGCGAAAGAACAACCTCGTCGGCATCAAAAGATAAGACAACGGGAACGCACAATGACTGGCATTCTGGCCGGCCTTCGCATCATCGAAGGCTCGGCGTTCATCGCCGCCCCTCTGGGCGGGATGACGCTCGCGCAATTGGGCGCCGATGTGATCCGCTTCGACGACATCAAGGGCGGTCTCGACAACGACCGCTGGCCCATCACTACGGACGGCCGTTCGATCTACTGGGCCGGGCTGAACAAGGGCAAGCGCTCGATCGCCGTCGACCTGCGCAGCCCGCGCGGCCGCGAGCTGCTCACCGCGCTCATCACCTCGCCGGGCGAGGGCGCCGGCATCTTCACCACCAACATGCCGGCGCGCGGCTGGCTTTCCTACGAGGAGCTGGCGAAGAAGCGCGCCGACCTCATTGCGCTCAACATCGTGGGCGCGCGCGACGGCGGCGCGCATGTCGACTACACGGTGAACGCCATCACCGGCTTTCCGATGGTGACGGGCCCTGTCGGCCATGACGGGCCGGTGAATGCCGTGGCCCCGCCGTGGGACCTCGCCACCGCGTATGCCGGCGCCATGGCGATCCTGGCTGCCGAACGGCACCGGCGCCTGACGGGACAAGGCCAGAGGATCGTGCTGCCGCTGCAGGACATGGCGCTCGCTGCGACCTCTGCCCTGGGCTACATCGGCGAGGCCGTGGTCAACCAGGTCGACCGGCCGCGTTTCGGCAACGAGATCTTCGGGACCTTCGGCCGCGACTTCAAGACAAAGGACGGCCGCTTCGTCATGATCTGCATCTTCTCCGACCGCCACGTCGATGCCCTGGCCAGCGCCGGCGGATTTGCCGATGGCTTCAAGAAAATCGAGGCGGCCAAGGGCGTCGATCTCAAGACCGATGCCGGCCGCTGGCTGGCCCGCGGCGAGTTGTGCGCGATCATCGAGCCGTGGGTCGCGGCCCGTACGGCTGGCGAGGTCGGCGCGGCCCTGAACAAGGCCGGCGCGCTCTGGGCGCCCTACCAGACCTTCCGCGAGCTCGCGGTCGACAAGGCCAACGTGCTCGGCAATCCGCTGTTCACGATCGTCGATCAGCCCGGCATCGGCCGCTATCCGGTCGCCGCCTCGCCGTTGCAGTTCGGCGCCGTCCCGCGCCAGCCGCCCCGGACGGCGCCGGTGCTGGGCCAGCATACGGACGAGATCCTGTCGGCTATTCTCGGCCTGCCGGATCACGAGATCGCCCGGCTGCATGACGAGAAGGTCGTGGGTGGACCAAGATAAAGTCCTCATCGCCGGCGGCGGCATCGGCGGGCTGGCTGCCGCGCTGGCGCTCGCCCAGAAGGGCATCGGCTCGCTGGTTCTGGAGAAAGCCGGCCAACTGGGCGAGATCGGCGCCGGCATCCAGCTCGGGCCCAACGCCTTCCATTGCTTCGATCGCCTGGGCGTGGGCGAAGCGGCGCGCGGCATGGCGGTCTATATCGATACGCTGCGCCTGATGGACGCCATGGCCGACGGCGAGATCACCCATATCGATCTCGGCGAGACGTTCCGCGCGCGCTTCGGCAATCCTTATGCCGTGGTCCATCGCGGCGACCTCCATGGCGTGCTGCTGAAGGCCTGCCGGGACCATGCGTCGATCGATCTTCGGACCAGCGCCGATGTGACCGGCTACGACCAGGATGAAACCGGCGTCGTGGTGAAGCTTGCGAACGGCGAGACGGTGCGTGGCAC
>JABCYT010000793.1 GCA_013290035.1 Alphaproteobacteria bacterium | reverse complement strand
GCCTATGGGCTGTCCTTCGCCGCCGGTAAGGTCGTGGCCACCAACAGCGCCGACACCATGGCCGACGGCATGGCCGTGCGCGGACCCGACGCCGAAGCGCTCGCCATCATCCTGAAGGGCGCCGACCGCATCGTGGCTGTGAGCGACCCCGAGATCGCCGCCGCCGTGCGCGCCTATTACGAGGACACGCATCAGCTCACGGAAGGTGCCGGTGCCGCGTCCCTCGCCGCCCTGCTGCAGGAACGCGAGCGTCTGGCGGGCAAGCGGGTCGGCCTGATCCTGAGCGGCGGCAATATCGACCGGCCGCTCTATTTGCGGCTTCTCGCCGGCGCCTGAGGAACCGGCGCCCAGGCAAGATCGCTCTTCACCGCCTGCATGATGAAGGACGAGCGCGTGCCGCGGACTCCCGGCATGCGCAACAGCGCCTTCAGGGCAAAGTCGCTGAAGCTTGCCAGATCGGGCGCCAGCACATGCAACAGGAAATCCATGTCGCCGGTCACGGCATAGCAGGCCACGACTTCGGATCGCGCACGGATGGCGGCCTCGAATGCCTCGACGGTCTTCTCCGAATGATCGTCGAGCGTCACCTGCACCAGCGCCTGCAGGCCGAGCCCCATCGTCGGCGGCGAGACGAGAGCCGCGTAGCGCATGATGACGCCCTCCTCTTCCAGCCGTTTGACCCGCCGCTGGCAGGGCGTGGCCGACAGCCCGACCTTGTCGGCGAGATCGACGATGGGCAGCCGCCCTTCGGCCTGCAGGGCGGCGACAATGCGTCTGTCTATATCGTCTAGTTCGATCATGGTGTTTTTCACCTGAGTTAGGCCTATTTATGGAGAATATCTCCAAATCCGGTTCACCGACAGCCCAACTTCGCCGGGATTCGCTAGGCCCCCCGTCTCCATATTGAACTCATGAACAAAGCCCCTCTCGAGAACCTGCGCGGCAATTACGCCGGCATGGCGCCGGACTGGACAGTGCCACAGCACATCGATCTTTATTCCGACGAGGATCAGGCGGTGTGGCGGCTGCTGCTCGAGCGCCAGAGCGGGCTCGCTCACAAGCATGCCTGCGAGGAGTTCCTGCAGGGACTTCGCACGCTCGGCATCGGCGACAGCATTCCCGACTTCGATTCCATCAATGCGCGGCTGGAACCGTTGACCGGCTGGCGCATCGTCGGCGTGCCAGGCCTGATCCCCGACGCCGTCTTCTACGATCACCTGGCGCATCGCCGCTTTCCGGTGACCGTGTGGATCCGCTCCCGCGCCGAACTCGACTATCTGGTCGAGCCCGACCTCTTCCATGATTTTTTTGGCCACGTACCGCTGCTCAGCAATCCGGTGTTCGCCGACTACATGCAGGCCTACGGCCAGCGCGGCGTCGAGGCCGGCTCAAAGATCGACCTGCTGGCGCGGCTCTACTGGTACACGGTCGAGTTCGGCCTGATCCGCACGCCCCAGGGCCTGAAGGCCTACGGCGCCGGCATCCTGTCCTCGGCCGCCGAGGTGAAGCACGCGCTCGAGGACAAGGATGTCGAGCGCCTGCCGTTCGAGGCGATCACGGTCATGCTCCGACCCTACGAAATCGACAAGCTGCAGAACACCTATTTCGTGCTCGACGATTTCCACCAGCTCTTCGAGGCGGCGCAGACCCGTCTGGCTTAGTCGGTCGGCTCCACGGAAACGCTGCGCGCGACGCCGTCGTCGTGCTCGGCCGCCGCCCTCATCTCGCCGGCGTCGCCGACAAGAGCGCTCGCGACCATCCTCTGGAAGTGGCCCACCAGGTGCTCGGCGCCGGCAAGGAAGCGGCCTTTCTCCGGGATCCCCGCCCGCAGCCCGCGCTGCACCGAATCGGTCAGCGCATCGTCTTCCTCGCCGACCTGGCGGTTGAACTCGATCAGCTCCTGGACGAATTCCTCGCTCACGCCCGGCCCGAAATACTGCTCGGAAAAGCCCTTCGTCGCACCCGGCCCGTTCGGCGTCCAGACGTCGACCGACAGGTTCGGAAAGCCGGGGTTGATGTTGATCGTCATGTTGGGAAACAGCAGGTGATACTGCGCCTGCGCGACCTCGCCGCGCGCATCGTAGATCTTGACCTTGCTCTTTCCCTCCAGCGCCGACGGCCGCACCTGGCCGACCTGGCTGCAGAACCAGCCATGCACGCTGAGATCGTACTTGTCCGGCCGCACGTCGATTGCCGCGCTGAAGCCGGGATGGGCGATAGCGCAGTGGTAGCATTCCAGGAAATTCTCCAGCATCGTCTTCCAGTTGGCGTTGCCGTCCCACTGGGTACGCGAATGGAGCTGCAGCGTTTCCAGGTCGATGCCAGTCGCGGCGATGATGTCGAGCACCTTGCCGTAGTGCCTGGCGATTGGTTCGGCATCGCGATCGGCGTTGACGAACACCCACGGTCCCAGCGTGTCGACGCGCAGCGGCAGTAGAGGATAATCCTCCAACCGGAAGCCCGGTTCCGCCGCCGTGCGTGGTGCGCTCTTGAGGCAACCGCTCAGATCGTAGGTCCAGGCGTGATAGCGGCACTGCATCATGCGGGCGTTGCCGCGGCCTTTCATGACTTCGTGGCGCCGATGACGGCAGACATTCACCAGCGCCGCG
>JABCYT010000792.1 GCA_013290035.1 Alphaproteobacteria bacterium | reverse complement strand
ACAAACGGCAGCAGAACTCGCCCTTCTACGATAACGTCATGCTCTGGCTCACCCAGCAGGGCATGGTCGGGGTCAACATCAACTATCGTCTGGCTCCAAAGAACACCTGGCCGGCGGCGCACGAGGATATTGCCGCGGCGGTGCGCTGGGTGCAGCAGAATATCGCGCAATATGGCGGCGATCCCGATCAGGTGGGGCTATGGGGCCAGTCCGCCGGCGCAAGCCTGATCGCCGGGTACCTGGCCCATCCGCAATTCTGGGGGCCGAAGGGTCACGGGATCAAGGCTGCGGTGATGAATTCGGGCTTCTACGAGAACGACCGCGGCGGATCGGCCTATATGGGCAATGATCCCAAAGAACTCCAGGAGCGCTCCTCGACCGAGGGCTTGAAGAAGGTCACCATTCCGCTGCTCATGTCGCACACCGAGGTGGATCTGCCAGACGCGATCCGGGAAGCCGAGCAGGCGAACAAAGCGCTGTGTGACGCGGGTCGCTGCCCCACCTACGTGGTGTTCAAGGATCACAGCCATATCTCGCAGAATTATTCTGTCGGCACGCCGGATACCTCGGTCTCCGGCCCGATCCTTCAGGTCCTGCGCCAGATCAAATAAAGCCGGAGCATCTCGGGCGCGCGAAACCCCGCGCCCGGCTCAGTCGCCTATCTCCCAGATCGCGCCGCCGCGCCGGTCAGACGGATTTTCGCATCCTGATCTCGATCCGTCGACGCTCGCGCACGTCGCCGTGGTTGTCCCAGCGGGTGATGCGGCCGTCGGTGCCGATCAGCTGGGCGGCGGAGAGCGGCAGGATGCGGAAGTTGCGCAGGCGCGGATCGGCGGACAGGCGCTCCACCACCGACAGCGCGCGCGCGAGGCCGAGGCCCGCATTGTCAGCCCATTGCAGGATGCCGGCCCCGCTGCCGCCGGAGGTCACAGTCGACAGCGCCCGGTCGAGGTTGGAGGCGCGGCCGTTCACCGGCTGCTCGTCGGTGTGCCCGATCACCTCGATCACGTCGACATCGTAGGAGTCGGCGATCGTCAGCAGGCGGTCGACCACCACGGTGCGTAGCTCGGTCGCGAAGTTCGGCGTCAATTCCGCGCTGCCGGTGGCGAAGAAATATCCGCCGGCCTCGCTCAGGTTGATGATCGGAGGCCAGTTGTGCCCGCGTCTGTGGTCGCTGTCGTCCGCCACCACCGGCTTGTAGGCCAAGCCCTTCTCGATGAGCGCGGCGATCTCCTGCGGCGTCAGATCGCCGAGCTTCTTGTCGGCCAGCGCGGCATCGATGGCGGCGGCGAGCGCAGCGCTTCTGGCGATCTTGTCGGGATCGATGCCCTCGCTCATGAGCTGCCGCAATCGGGCGAGGTCGTCGGTGTTCTCCTTGAGGGTGGCGAGCGGGACGCCTTGCTGCTCCATCCTGGTGACGACGTCGTCGCTATTGACCAGCTTGCGCCAGAAGTCGTCGACCTCGGACTGCGAGCCGAGCTTCCTGGCGCGCTCCAGCAGCGCCGTCAGGTTGGCATTTTTCCTGATGGCATCGAGCGTCTGGTCGCTCACCGACGCCGCGGCCTCGACCTGCTTCAGCCGCAGCAGCGCGTCGTCGCGCTTGGCGCGCTCGGTCGCGAGCGATACCCCGACCGCGATGAGCAGGCAAAACACCAGGAGCAGCATGATCTCCGCCATGGTGAGGCCGAGAACCAGCCCCTGGCGGTAGGACGCCGTCTGGCGATCGATGATGTCGGTCATCAGTCGATGGTCTCCCATTCAGGGCGCTTTTGCGGGTCGCGCAGATCATCCACGATGCCGGCGATCCGCTCGGCGGCGAGTGCGAGCGTGCGCGCCCGCGCTTCGATCGCCGGCAGCGCCTCGCTCAGCTGGTCGGTCCTGATCGCCATCTCCATGCCCGACTTGACCAGAGCTTCGGTAAAGGTGCGCATGGTCTCGTCGGTCCGCTCCAGCATGAAGGTCAGCCCCTCGGTGCAGGCCTGCTGGCTCTGCTTGATCTCGTTCAGCACCTCGGAGGTGGCCTTGATGGTGGCGGCCGCCCATTCGAGCGCGGCGCGGTTCACGGCCGCGGTCCGGTCGATATCCTGCCGCAACGCGCCGACCAGATCGATCGATCGATCCGCCGCAGCGTTGGCGATCATAAGCGCATCCGTCACCGACCGGGTCTGCGCGTCGGAATGCGCACCGATCCGCTCGGCCGCCAGCACCAGCGCCTGCATTACCGGCTCGAGGCGGTCCTCGAACACATGGTCGGGGGTCTGCATGGCATTGAGCCTGGCCGCAACCTCGTCGAGCGCGCCGGAGATCGCGCCGACCCGACTCGACAGTGCATCGGTCTCGGTCGAGAGCTGCGCAACGCTGGCCGCGAGCGTGGCGCCCATGCTGCGGCTCGCCTCGCCGGTCGCGTCCCCGAGCTGGCGCGCCGCCGCCTCGATCGGCACCGACAGCTTGGCGGTGACCTCCTCCAGGCTCGCCAACAGCTTGGCGACGACGTCGTCGAACCGCTCCGTCATGACGCCGAAGGAATCGGCCGCCGCCTGCTGCGCGTTGCGCCGGAAATAGGTGAACTCGACGACGCTAGAGTCGAGCTCGCGCCGCACGCGGCGCGCCGCCTCCGC
>JABCYT010000791.1 GCA_013290035.1 Alphaproteobacteria bacterium | reverse complement strand
ACCGCGGCGACGGTGCGTTTTACGGACCCAAGGTCGATTTCGACGTGACCGACGCCATCGGCCGCAAGTGGCAGTGCGCCACGATTCAGCTCGACTACATGATGCCGGAGCGCTTCGACCTGCACTACGTTGGGGCCGACAACGCGTTGCACCGGCCCGTGGTCATCCACCGGGCGATTTTCGGCAGTTTCGAGCGGTTTATCGGCATTCTGATCGAACACTACGCCGGGGCCTTTCCGCTGTGGCTGGCACCGGTCCAAGCGGTCGTGCTGCCGATCGCCGACCGGCATTTGGACTATGCCGACTCGGTACGGGCCACGCTGGCCCGCGCCGGCCTCCGGGTCGAGCTGGACCGGCGGCAGGAGAAGATTGGTTATAAGATTCGAGAGGCCCAGTTGCAGAAGGTCCCCTACATGCTCGTGGTTGGGGATCGCGAGGCGACGGAAGGCACCGTGGCCCTGCGCAGCCGGGCCGGGGGTGATTTGGGCGCGCGGTCAGTCGATACGTTCATCGCCGAGGCGCGGGAAGAGACCGATCGCCGCGGCCAGTAGGCAAGGAGGTAGCTATCGCTTTCGACCGCGGGCCACGACGTGACGATCGTGTCAGGACCAACGAACGCATCAGGGTGCGCGAAATCCGCGTCATCGACGACACCGGCCAGCAGCTTGGCATCATGGCTCCGCCACAGGCGTTGGCGCTTGCCCGCACGAAGGGACTCGATCTGGTCGAGATCTCGCCGACGGCCATGCCTCCTGTCTGCCGGATCATGGACTTCGGCCAGTATCAATACGAGCAGCAAAAGCGCGCTCGGGCCGCCAAGAAGCATCAGAAGGTGATTGAGGTCAAAGAGATCAAGTTCCGGCCGCGGGTGGACGAGCACGATTACCAGTTCAAGAAGAAGCACATCGAACGCTTCCTGGCCGAGGGTGACAAGGTCAAGGCGACTATCTTTTTTCGGGGCCGGGAGAACGCGCACCCGGAGATCGGCCGGCGCATCCTGGAACGGCTCATTACTGACCTGAGCGAGATTGGAGTCATCGAGGCCGAGCCGCAGAAGGAAGGCAATCAGCTGCACACGATTCTGGCGCCGCGTCCGGGCGCCGCACGGAAGGGATAGATGCCGAAGTTGAAGAGCCACCGAGGCGCCAAGAAGCGCTTCAAGAGAACCGGAACCGGCAAGGTCATGCGGACCAAGGCGTTCAGGCGCCATATCCTGACGAGCAAGCCGAAGCGCCGGAAGCGGCATATGCGCGGCATGCAAGTGGTGGCCGCCGCCGACGCGCGTCGGCTCAAGCGGATGCTGCCGTATGACTAGTAGGGAGATGGACGATTCATGCCTCGCGTAAAAAGAGGAACCGTTCGGCGCGCCAAGCGAAAGAAGCTGCTCAGACGCGCCAAGGGCTTCTACGCCAATAAGAGCAAGCTGTACCGCGCCGCCAAAGAATCGGTCGACAAGGCGCTCAACTACGCCTACTCCGGCCGGCGCCGGAAGAAGCGGGATTTCCGGCGCCTCTGGGTCGTGCGCATCAACGCCGCCGCGCGGCTAAACGGCCTGAGCTACGGCCAGTTGATCAGCGGGCTCAAGGCCGCGGGCGTCGGGCTCGACCGGAAGAGCCTGGCGGAACTGGCCGTCAACCACCCGACCGCCTTTGCCAGCGTCGCCGCGAAAGCGAAAGCGGCACAGCCCGCCCGGCCGGCCTAGCCCGCCTGTCTAGGGGCGGAGGTGGCCTCATGACCGCCCACACCGACGTCGACCAGATCCGGCAGGCGTTTCGGGCCGCCCTCGACGCGGCGCGCACGGCCACCGATCTGAAAGCCGTCCGCGACGAGTTCCTGAGCCGCAAGCACGGCCGCGTGACGGGGCTCGTCAAGTCGGTGGCCTCGGCGCCCCCGGAGGCGCGGCGCGCGCTCGGCAGCCAGGCGAACGCGCTCAAACAGGACATCGAAGCGGAGCTCGGGGCGAAGGAAGCCGCCGTGCTGGCGGCGGCGCCGGCCGCCGATGCGGTCGACATCACGCTGCCGGGCCGCATGCCCGTCCTCGGCCGACGCCACCCGCTCACGGCAATCCGGGAGCAGGTCGAGCAGATCTTCGTGAGCATGGGCTACGAGCTCATCGACGGTCCCGAGCTCGAAGACGACTGGCACAACTTCGAGGCGCTCAACATGCCCCCGGAGCATCCCGCGCGCGACATGCAGGACACCCTCTATCTGGCGTCGGCTGTGCCCGCCGCCGACGGCCACCGCCCGGCGACGCTCCTGCGGACGCATACGTCGGGCATGCAGATCCGCCACATGGAGGCGCATCGGCCGCCGGTCCGCGTGATCGCGCCCGGCCGGGTTTACCGCCGGGACAACTTCGACGCCACGCACACCCCGATGTTCACGCAGGTCGAAGGCCTGGTCGTTGGCGAGGGGATTAGCTTGGGCGACTTGAAGGGCACGCTCCAGGCCTTTGCCGAGCGGCTCTTCGATTCGGACGTGAGGACGCGCTTCCGTCCCAGCTTCTTTCCGTACACGGAGCCGTCGGCCGAGCTGGACGTCGCGTGCCGGACCTGCCAGGGCGCCGGCTGCGCCCTCTGCAAACATAGCGGCTGGCTCGAGGTGCTCGGATGCGGCATGGT
>JABCYT010000790.1 GCA_013290035.1 Alphaproteobacteria bacterium | reverse complement strand
GGCAGGCTTGGCGGGCCTGATCCTGCTCGGCCTGCTGTTCAGCCTGCTGACACTTTTTTGGCTGGTGTTCTATACGCTGGCGATCGCGCGGATCGGCACCGTGCTGCGTCGCTCGCCGGTTCGTCGCGCCCTGGAAGGCATCACCGGCGCGGCCTTGATCGGCCTTGGACTGAAGCTCGCGACGGAAGACGGCTGAAGGAGATCGATCGATGACCAGGACCTACAAGGGAAGCTGCCATTGCGGCAAAGTCCGTTACGAGGCCGAGCTCGACCTCGCCGCCGGCACGGGCAAGTGCAACTGCTCGATCTGCTCCAAGCGACGCTACTGGGGCGCCATCATCAAGCCCGATGCGTTTCGCCTGCTGTCGGGCGAAGGCGAGCTGGCCGACTACCAGTTCGGCAGCAAGAGCGGCCATCACCGGTTCTGCAAGGCCTGCGGCATCCCGGCGTTCGGTCACGGCTACATCGAGCAGATCGGCGGCGCCTACTATTCGGTGAACCTCGCCTGTCTCGACGATCTCGATCCGACGGAACTTGCCGAGGCGCCGGTCAAATACATGGATGGCCGGCACGACAACTGGTGGAATGCGCCGGCCGAGACGCGCCATCTGTGACGCAGCCCGGCGTGGCCCGCCAAGTCATCACACGAGCGCCCTGGCAAGGTGTGCCGTGTCGAGCAGAAAATGCCGGAGATCGGCGAATAGCACGGCGACCTCGAGGGTGAGCAGCCAGGCGATTGAATAAAATACCGGGGGATGCTTTGCGCCGAAACGCAACACCTGATCGGGCAGTGCTGTGGCGCCGATGAGTCGGCACAGCACAAGCATCAGGACGATGCCGAAGATCGCGCCGGCGATCACATCGCTCGTCCAGTGATAGCCGAGATAGACCCGCGGCAAACAGATCACCAGGGTCGTCCACAGAAACGCCGCCGCGCCAAGCCACCGCGAGCGCCGCCACAAGGGAACGCTGAGCGCGAAAAACAGAACCGCGTGGTCGCTGGGAAACGAACTGAAGTCGTTGAGCGTAAGGGAGTCGACGCCGAGCGGGATGTGTATGCCAAGTTCCGGCGTGTGCAGCGGCCGAAGGTGGAACGGCAAAGCGATCTGCAGCAGGCGGGAGACAACGGCGGCGACGGTGCCTCCCAGAAGCGCCACCACGACATTGCGCCGTTGGGCATGAACGCCGTCCTTGTCGACCTCGAACCAGAGCCACCAATAGGCGGCGAGGAACACGCCGCCTTTCAACAGCGGCGAATCGGCAATGTCGTAAATCAATGTATCGAGTGAGATGTCGCGACCAGCAAATCGATTGGCCGATAGCGTGAGGACGCTATCGACCTGTTCGAGCGCCGTCATGGTGTTGCCTCCTCAGAGCATTATTCTTGTAATGCTACGGAGCCGAGATAGCGGCCGCCTGTGACATTGCTGTAGCGACGCCATTTCGCGATTTAAAGAGTTTTTGCATTCGCACAAGCGAGATGATTGCCCGACAAATTGCCGACGAGACGCCTAAGCGGCCATCGCCTGTCGCGGTTGCGGACGGCGGTAGCTCAGGGCCTCTGCGATATGCAGGCGGCGCACTGCGTCGGCGCCATCGAGGTCGGCCAGAGTGCGGGCGACCCGCAACGTCCGATGCCAGGCACGGGCCGACAGGCCGAGCCGTTCGGCCGCCCGGGTGAGCAGGGCGCGGCCTTCGGCATCGGGCTCGGCGATGGCGGCCAGAAGCGCACCGTCGGTGTCGGCGTTGCAGCGCGGTTTGGACCAGGCGGTTGCCCGGTCGGCGAGCAAACCGGCCGTCTGATCGGCCTCGATGGCCAAAAGCTTGCCCTTGCGGTCGAGTTCGGCCAGGCGTTCGCGCTGGACGGCGCGCGCCGCGGCGACGCGGGCTGCCACGTCGGCCGAGCCTTCGGCCGGCGGCGGCAACGCGAGATCGGCCGAGCTCACCGGCGGCACGTCGATGGCAAGATCGATGCGGTCGAGCAGCGGACCCGAGAGCTTGCCCTGGTAATCCAAGCCGCAGCGCGGGGCACGGCCGCAGGCGCGGTTGGGCTCCATGAGATGGCCGCAGCGGCAGGGATTCATCGCCGCCACGAGCTGGAAGCGCGCGGGATAGGTGACATGGGCATTGGCGCGGGCCACGGTTACACGGCCCGACTCCAACGGCTGGCGCAGTGCCTCAAGCGTGGCACGGTTGAATTCCGGCAGTTCGTCGAGGAACAGCACGCCATGATGGGCGAGCGAGACCTCGCCCGGCCGGGCACGCAGGCCGCCGCCGACCAGCGCCTGCAGGGTCGCCGAATGGTGCGGGTCACGAAAATTGCGCCGGCGGGAGAGCTTGCCTTCACCCAGGTCGCCGGCCAGCGAGCGCACCATCGAGGCTTCCAGCGCCTCGTCGGGCTCGAGCGACGGCAGGATGCCGGGCAGCCGCGCCGCCAGCATCGATTTGCCCGAGCCGGGCGGGCCGATCATCAAGAGATTGTGGCCGCCGGCCGCCGCCAGCTCGAGCACCCGCTTGGCGCTTTCCTGGCCCTTGATCTCGGCGAGATCGGGGTAGCTGGTGCGATCCTCGGCCAGCTGCGCCTGCGGCGCGGGCAGGATCTGCTGGCCGCGCAGGTGGTTG
>JABCYT010000789.1 GCA_013290035.1 Alphaproteobacteria bacterium | reverse complement strand
CCCGAATTCTTCATGGGCGGAGGCGGCGCGTTCAGCACGCCTCGGGACTACATAGCCTTCCTGCAGATGCTGCTCAATGGCGGCAGCTTCAACGGCGCGCGGCTGCTCAGGCCCGAGACGGTCGCGGAAATGATGGTCAACCAGATCGGCGACCTCGGCGTCCATGAGATGCGGAGCGCGCAGCCGGACTTCTCGAATAGCTTCGACCAGTTCCCGGGCCAGCCGCACAAGTGGGGCCTGTCGTTCGACATCAACACCAGGCCGGGGCCCAACGGCCGCGCGGCGGGGAGCATTTCGTGGGCGGGACTACTCAACTGTTACTTCTGGCTCGATCCCGTGAGCAAGGTTACCGGCGCGCTCTTCACCCAAATCTTGCCCTTCTACGACGACCGCGTCGTCGCGCTCTACGGTGCCTTCGAGCGCGGCCTTTACCGGGGGCTGGGCCGCGCCTGAGCGGTCCGCTTCCTTCAAGGCAACGAGGAGAACGACAATGCAAACGTCAACCGATGCGGCGCAAGAAGCGCGCCAACCGTCGGAGCCGTCACGTTTAGGGGCGATCGCCACCCGTCAGCCCGACAGCCGGATGGCACGCGATCTTGCGACGCGCGATCGGGACATTCACTGGCCGGCCGGTTTCGAGCCGGAGCATGCGGACCTGTTCGCTCACAACGAAGCCCGGCTGAACGCGTCGTGCGATACGGTCTGGCGGCAAATCGTCGACGCGCCCGCCTGGCCGACATGGTATCCCAACGCGCAGGACGTGATGCTGCTCGGCGGCGCCCGCGTGCTGGGTCCGAATGTCCGGTGGCGCTGGACGACCTTCGGCCTCTCGATCGAGAGCCATGTCCACGAGTTCGTGCCCGGCCACCGGCTCGGCTGGTTCGGCGGCGCGCCCGGAAAGGCCCCGGCCTTCTACCATAGCTGGCTGCTGAACCCGGATGGCGATGGCTGCCGCGTTGCCATGGACGAGGCAGGCATCGGTCCCGGCGCGATAGCCTTCCGAGAGGCCGACGAAGGTCGGATGCATCGCGGTCACACGCTCTGGCTCGCCACGCTCCAATGGGTGTCCGAGGGCCGCTGAGGCTTCCCCACGGCTATTGATTCCGCTCCCACTAAACAAGACTTCGATTGGAGACTGAAAATGACGGAGAATGCTGGCAAGGTTGCGATGGTCACCGGCGCCTCGCGCGGCATCGGTGCCGCGGTGGCGGAGCGGCTGGCCCGCGACGGTTTCACCGTGGTCATCAACTATTCCGGTGACGCCGCGCCCGCCAAGGCACTGGCAGGCAAGATCGAGGACAAGGGCGGCCGTGCGCTGACCGCCAAGGCCGACGTGAGCAACTCGCAGGCCGTCCGCGGCATGTTCGACGCCGCGGAGGCCGCGTTCGGCGGCGTCGACGTGCTGGTCAACAATGCCGGCATCATGCCGCTCTCGAGTATCGCCGACACCGAGGATGCGGCCTTCGAGCGCCTGGTGGACGTCAACCTCAAGGGCACGTTCAACACGCTGCGCGAAGCCGCCAGGCGGCTGCGCGACGGCGGCCGAATCATCAATTTCTCGTCGAGCGTCGTCGGGCTGCTGCAGCCGACCTACGGCGTCTATGCCGGCACCAAGGCCGCCGTCGAGGCGATGACCAGCATCCTCGCCAAGGAATTGCGCGGCCGGAACATCACCGTCAACGCCGTCGCGCCGGGGCCGACTGCGACGGACCTGTTCCTGAATGGCAAGCCGCAGGAAGTCGTCGACCGCCTCGCCAAGCTGGCGCCGCTGGAGCGCCTGGGCCAACCGGCGGACATCGCTGCCGTCGTCGCCTTCCTCGCCGGTCCCGACGGCGCCTGGATCAACGGCCAGACGCTGCGCGCCAATGGCGGAATCATCTGAACCCAAACACATCGGCGCAAATCAGAAGGAAATCCGTTATGAGCAAGATCATCCTCATCACCGGCGCATCCAGCGGCTTCGGCCGCCTGACCGCCGAGGCGCTCGCCAAGGCGGGCCACACCGTCTACGCCTCCATGCGCGAGACCGCCGGGCGAAACGCGCCTGAGGTCGGCAAGATCGCCGCGTTCGCAAAGGGGAACGGCGTCGATCTGCGGACCGTCGAACTCGACATCCTTGCTCAGGGTTCGGTCGACGCTGCGGTCGGCAAGGTCATCGGGGAAAGCGGCCGCATCGATGTGCTGATCCATAACGCCGGGCATATGGTCTTCGGCCCCGCCGAAGCCTTCACGCCCGAGCAGCTCGCGCAGCTCTACGACGTCAATGTACTGAGCACCCAGCGGGTGAACCGGGCCGTGCTGCCCCATCTACGCGGGCAGAAGCAAGGCCTCGTCGTCTGGGTATCCAGCAGCAGTTCCGCCGGCGGCACGCCGCCGTATCTGGCGCCCTATTTCGCGGCGAAAGCCGCCATGGACGCGATCGCCGTGGTCTATGCGAGGGAACTGAGCCGCTGGGGCATCGAGACTTCGATCGTCGTGCCCGGCGCCTTCACCGGGGGCACCAACCACTTCGCCCATTCCGGTCGGCCCGCCGACGAGGCGCGCGTGGCCGAATATGAGGCGGGGCCGTATGCCGGTTTCGGTGAGCAGGTGCAGAAGGCCTTTGCGGCCATAGTGCCTCCCGACG
>JABCYT010000788.1 GCA_013290035.1 Alphaproteobacteria bacterium | reverse complement strand
CCTGGCGGCGCGCCATTGCGTCGCCGTCGCCATGTTCGAGGCCGGCCGCTATGGGCAGGCGGCGGCACAATTCGAGGCGATCGCCCGCGACATGGGCAGCGATCGTCCCGGCCTGCGCGCCGAACTATGGGGCCAGGCCGGCCAGGCTTTCATCGAAGCCGGTGCGGCCGACAAGGCAGCCGAAGCGCAGAGCCGCGCCATCGAGCTCAAGGGCAACGATCCCGACCTGTGGATCGATCGTGGACTGAGCTACGCCGCCATGCGCGCCTGGCCGCGCGCCATCTCCGATTTCGACCGCGCGCTGATCCTGCGACCCAACAACGTCGAGATCCTGGTGCTCCGCGCCGCGGCATGGCGCAATGCGCGCAATCCGACGCGCGCGCTCGACGATGCGGCGCACGCGCTCAGGATCGCGCCGGATCATTCCGAGGCGCTGCTCGAGCGCGGATTCGCCAGCCTCGTGCTCGGCGAGCGCAACCAGGCCAACAACGATTTCAACAAGGTGCTGCGCCTCGTGCCGCCGGACTCGACCGCGGCCCGGCGCGCGCAAGCCGGCCTGCGCGGCGAGCAGCCGGTTCCGCCGCCGGCCGAGACGCAGCCACCGCCACCGGTCGCCCCCAAGGGCAAGCAATAGCGTCCGTCCCATCACTGATGTAAGAGCCACAGCAATGAACCGAATCCCATCGTCGATCCCCCTCGTGATCGCCGCGCTTTTCGCGACGGCGCCCGTTCTTGCCCAGGCGCCCCAGCCGCCATCCTCCTTCTATCCGGCGCCGCCGCCTGAGCAGGCGCCCACGGTCCAGCAAGGCGCGCCACTCAGCGGCCTCACCTCGCCGCTGCCGGCCAGCGCACCCAAGATCGACCGCACCGAGATCGCCTCGGAGACCGAGGCCCAGCTCTTCGCCGACGCCCGCAAGATCGTGTGGGGACGCTACGCCAAGATAAAGGGCGCCAAGCCCGGCGACGTCGCGGTGACCAGGCAAGGCAATGTCTGGGTCGTGAAGGGCCGCATCGACAGCGTGGCACCCGGCACCGAGGGTGACTGGGCATCGATCGACGGCGTCGTCGAGCGCATCTCGGCCGGTCACGTCCAGATCCGCGGCGAGGTCGCGTTCCGCATCGCCAAGGTCGAGAAGGGCGTGCCCTGCAAGGTGGGCGGCGTGCTCAATTTCCGCCGTTCCGGCAAGTCGCAGGTGTGGCGCCTGGCGGAGGGCGACAATCCCTGCGACGGCGCGCGCGAGAACTTCGATCTGGTCTATGAAAAGCCGGTCGAACGGAAGCCCGTGCCGACCCAGCCGAAGCGCGGCTGAGTGCTGGGCGCGCGCGCCCAAGCACTGAGCCCTACCTCAGCTTTGCAATCTCGTCCCGCGCCAGCTGGTCGGCGCGTTCGTTTTCGGGATGGCCGCTGTGGCCCTTCACCCAGATCCAGTCGACCCGATGAGGCGCGCGCGCCGCGTCGAGGCGCTGCCACAGCTCGACATTCTTCACCGGCTTCTTGTCGGCGGTGCGCCAGCCGTTCTTCTTCCAGCCGTGGATCCACTTGGTGACGCCGTCGCGCACGTAGATGCTATCGGTGAAGAGGCGCACCCGGCACGGCCGCTTCAGCGCCTCCAACCCCTGGATGGCCGCCATCAGCTCCATGCGGTTGTTGGTGGTGGCCGGGTCGCCGCCGGAGAGTTCGCGCTCGCGATCGCCGACACGAAGGATCGCCCCCCAGCCGCCCGGTCCGGGATTTCCGCTGCACGCGCCGTCGGTGAAGATCTCGACCTCAGAGTCCTGGCTCACAGCCCATAATCCGCGATCGAAGCCGTTGCGCGATGGAAGCGCAGCTTGGCGAGGTATTCCTGGGGATCCTTGCGCTTCACCAGGGCATCGGCCGGCGTGTGTACCCAATCATAGAGTCGCGTCAGCAGGAACCGCAGGGCGGCGCCGCGCGCCAGCAACGGCAGCACGCTGCGCTCGTGCTCATCGAGAGCGCGCACCCTGCCGTAGCCCTGCAGGAGCGCCCGCGCCTTGGTCGCGTTGAACGACTTGTCGGCCTCGAAGCACCAGGCGTTGAGGCAGATCGCGACGTCGTAGGCAAAGCTGTCGTTGCAGGCGAAGTAGAAGTCGATCAGCCCCGACAGCTTGTCGTGCAGGAAGAGCACGTTGTCGTTGAACAGGTCGGCATGGATCACGCCGGAGGGCAGGTCGGTCGGCCAACTCTTTTCGAAGAAGTCGAGTTCGCTCTCCAGTTCCTGTGCCAGACTATTGTCGATGTGGCGTCGCGAGCCGTCGAACAGCGGCCGCCAGCCGGCGACCGACAGCGCATTGGGCCGCTTCAGCGCAAAATCCCGGCCGGCGAGGTGGAGTGCCGCCAGCGCCTCGCCGACCGGTCCGCAATGATGGAGCGCGATGCGGCGCGGCCACAGGCCGTGTAGGAAGGTCGTGATCGCGGCGGGCTTGCCGGCCAGCGTGCGCAGCGCGTTGCCGTCGCGACCGTGGATCGGCTTGGGGCAGATGATGCCGTGCGCCGCCAGATGGTCCATCAGGCCGAGGAAGAACGGCAGGTCGCGGGGATCGACGCGTTTCTCGTAGAGCGTGAGGAAATACTGGCCGCGCGTCGTGGTCAGCAGGTAGTTGGAAT
>JABCYT010000787.1 GCA_013290035.1 Alphaproteobacteria bacterium | reverse complement strand
CATGAACCGGGAGACCGCCTTGGTGCTGCGCGGCTGGGCGACAAAGAAGTAGTCAGGCTTTCGGTTCGATCAGGTCCCAGCGATTGCCGTAGAGGTCGGTGAAGACGGCGACGGTGCCATAGGATTCCTGGCGCGGTTCCTCGACAAAGGTAACGCCGCGCTCCTTGTAGGCGGCATGGTCACGACGGAAATCGTTGGTGTGCAGGAACAGAAACACCCGGCCGCCGGTCTGCGCGCCGACGGCCTGCTTCTGCCTCTGGTTGACCGCCTTCGCCAGCAATAGCCCGCTCTCCGCCCCGCGCGGAGCGACCACCACCCAGCGCTTGCCGTCCTCGAGCGCGGTGTCGTCGACGAGCGCGAAGCCCAGCTTGCGGGTGAAGTAGGAGATGGCCTCGTCGTAGTCGTCGACCACCAGTGTCACCAGGCCAATTCGTTGCGTCATCGTCAGGATACCGTGCCGACCGGGAAGGCCCTCGGCAACACCGAGATGTCGAGCGGCAGGCGGCCCACCGTCTCGCCGTCGAAATCGACCCGGGTCTCGACCTCCGCTTCGAAGCGGAATGACGTGCCGCGGCATGGTCGAGATGGCCGAGCGCGCGGCAGAGTTCATTGGCCGTGCCGGCCGGCACGGGACAGAGCACGGTACCGGGCTCGACGAGCCGGCCCGACGGTGCGAGCAGGCCGTTCAAGGCTTCGTTCACCGTGCCATCGCCACCCACCACCACGAAGCGTCGCGCGCCTTGGGCCAGCGCCGCCCGAGCGAGACGCGTCGCATGGCCCGGCGCCTCGGTGAAGCGCGGCTCGAAGCGGCCGAGGCGCCGGACGAGTTCGGCCTGGATGGCGGGCCAGCGCCTGGCCGCGCCGCCCTTGTGGGCGGCGGGATTGAAGATGACCGCGATGTCCGGCCGTTCCGCCATGCTCATTCCATACTGACAGAAATTGACAGGAGACAATGGTAGGATTGCTCGATGTCCCGCGCGCAACGTCTTCTGGATCTTATCCAAGTCCTGCGCCGCCATCGTCATCCGGTGAGCGGGTCGGTGCTCGCCGAGGCGACCGGCGTGTCGCTGCGCACGCTCTATCGCGACATCGAAACCCTGAAGGCCGACGGCGCGCATATCGATGGCGAGGCCGGCGTCGGCTATGTGCTGCGGCCGGGCTTCATGCTGCCGCCGTTGATGTTCAGCGAGGAGGAGATCGAGGCGCTGGTGCTGGGCTCGCGCTGGGTGCACCAGCGCGCCGACCGCGCGCTGGCCGACGCCGCCGCCAACGTGCTGGCCAAGATCGGCGCCGTGCTGCCCAAGGACCTGCGCGACACGCTCGACGATTCAGGCATGCTGATCGCGCCGGGCGATCCCATCGCCGCAGGCGACGCCGAATTGCCCAAGATCCGCCAGGCCATCCGCACCGAGCGCAAGCTCGGCCTGTCGTACCGCGACAAGGACGGCGCCGCCAGCCGGCGCACCATATGGCCGTTCGCCGTGGGGTTTTTCGAGAAGGTGCGCGTGGTCGTGGCGTGGTGCGAACTGCGCCAGGACTTTCGCCACTTCCGCACCGACCGCATCGCCACGCTCACGCTCACCGACAAGCGCTATCCGCGCCGCCGCCAGGCCATGCTCAAGGAATGGCGCGAGCGCGAGGGCACCAAAGAAGCATGAAGGCTGCTGACAGAATCTGACAGCTGCCTCGCTTAGAGTGGGTTCACCTCGATGAAGGAGAATCCCATGAGCAGGAACTGGCTGGCGGTCGCTTCCGCCGAACATGTCGAGATCGGGCGCAACGCGGGCTTCATGCAGGTCTGCCACGGCAAGGCCACGCCGCTGCGCCGCGTGCAGCCCGGCGACCGGGTCGTCTACTATTCGCCCAATCGCATCTACTCGCCGAGCCACGCCTTGCGCGGCAAGGACCGCCTGCAGGCCTTCACCGCCATCGGTACCGTCAAGGGCGCGCTCTACCAGGCCGATATGGGGTTCGGCTTTCAGCCCCATCGGCGCGATGTCGCCTGGCATGACGCCGAGCCGGCGCCGCTCGCGCGGCTGCAGGACGAGTTGGCCTTCACGCAGGGGAAGAACTGGGGCTACCGGCTGCGCCAGGGCCTGATCGAGATCAGCGACGCCGACATGACGACCATCGCCGAGGCGATGTTCACAGCCTCGGCAGCACCTCGTCGGCCAGCAGATGGAACGTCTCGCGACTCAGCGGCGCGCACATCAGATAGTTCAGGCCGATCTCTTCCTTCAATCGGCCGACCTGTTCGACAACCGATTCAGGCGTTCCATGCAGGATGATGCTGTCGACATAGTGCTGCGTCGGATCCTTGCCGTCGTAGGTGCGCTGCATCGACTTGCGATGGGCGTGCTGCGGGCCGGCATAGGAATCGACCAGCCACTGCGCGCCGCGCCGGGCGACGGCCTCGGCCTCGGCCGTGGTCGGCGCCAGCGCGACCAGCCGCGCCATCGGGATATCGCGGCCGTGGTCGGAAAAGCCCGCCTCGGCAAGCTTGTGCGCATAGCGACGACGCTTGTCGCCCAGCTCCCTTATGGAAGAGTGCGGGTCCATCAGGATGGAAAAGCCACGGCTGGCCGCCCAATCGATCGCCGTCTCCGAGGTCGCCGCCATCCAGGTC
>JABCYT010000786.1 GCA_013290035.1 Alphaproteobacteria bacterium | reverse complement strand
GACGTATTCGCCGTAGCAGCCGAGTGATCCCCATCGAGTGTGTCAACAGGCATGCAGTTATCGGGTGCAGGACCGGATTCGCGCACCCGGACATTCCTCCTGTCGGGTGAGATCTAATCCCGACCGGCCCTTGGGACGCATTCACCTTGAGCAGCGTCCTCCTGTACCCTTTAGTATAGGAGCAGAGGCTAGCTGCACATAAAGAGGGGCGCCTGCCGACGCCCCTTCCATCACGTGAGGGCGGCCGCTCAGGTCTCGCGGCTGGAAAAGCGCACCGTCGTCGCACGGGCGCGGTAGTCGGTCTTGACATTGACGAAGCCGACCATGCCCTCCTCGACCTTCTTCCACGCGCGTTGCAGGGCCGGGCGGATTTCCTCGGGCTCTTCGACATATTCGGCGTAGCAGCCGAGCGCCTCGGCCATCTTGTCGTAGCGCGTGTAGCCGAGGTCGCGGCCGGGCTTGTTGCGTTCGGGGTCGGCGGTCCAGCCGCCGTTGAGGCTGATCACGCACAGCAATGGCAAGTTGTGCCGCACCGCGGTGTCGAGCTCCATTGCATTCTGCCCGAACGAGCCGTCACCATGCAGGCAGATGACCTGCGCGTCGGGCTTGGCGGCCTTGGCGCCGACTGCAAAAGGCAGTCCCACGCCCATTGTGCCGAAGGGCCCGGAATTGAGGCGGTGCCCGGGGACGAAGGTCGGGATCGACTGGCGGCCAAAATTGAGGATCTCCTGCCCGTCGACCGAAAGGATCGCCTCGCGCTGCATGAAGTTCTTGATTTCCTCGCACAGCCGCAGCGGATGGATGTCGCCGTCGGTCGGGTAATTGCCGCCGGCGCGCATGCGCTTCTGCGCCTCGCCGTCGGCCAGCTTCTGCCGCCACGGCTGGAAGCGCTCGGCGATCCGCGCATCGACCGCCTCGCACAATTGCTGCAAGACCGACTTGCAGTCGCCGACGACCGGGATGTCGATATTGCGCGCCGAGGTGCCCATCTCCTCGGGGTCGATCTCGATGCGCGCAATCTTCGCCTCGGCGCTGAAGCGCGGCGGCAGGGCGTGGCCGATCACGTAGTTGGTGCGCGTGCCGAGGATGATGATCAAATCGGCCTCGCGGAACGCGTCGTTGCGCATCGTCAAGTAGGAATAGGGATGGTCGTCGGGCACCACGCCGCGCCCCTGCGGAGTCGTGTAGAACGGGATCCCCGCCTTCTCGACAAACGCCTTCATCTCGTCCCAGGCGTGCGACCACAGGACGCCGCTGCCCGAGACGATAATCGGCTGTCGCGCCTTGTTGATCGCGTCGACGAGCGCGTTCAACGCCTTCGGTTCGGCATAGGGACGGGCCTTAATGATCGGCCGGCCCATATAGCTCCAATCGACCTGCGCCTCGTCGACGGTCATGTAGAGCACGTCGCCCGGGAAATCGAGATAGACCGGCCCGGGCTTGCCGGCCAGCGCCTTCTGGAACGCGAAGTTGATCTGCTGCGGCAGGCGCTTCAGGTTGTGGACGCGGTCGGCATATTTGACGCAGCCCTCGAGCGCCTTGATCTGGTCGATCTCCTGAAACACCTGGCGGCCGAACTGGCTGATCGGGCTCGAGCCGCCGAGTGCCACAACCGGGCAGCAGTCGATCAGCGCGTTGGCGAGGCCAGTGCTGAAGTTCAACGTTGCCGGGCCGCTCGCCGCCATGCACACGCCTGGCCCCTGCGTCACCCGCGAATAGCCCTGTGCCATGTAGGCGGCGCCCTGCTCGTGACGTGTGTCAATGAGGCGGATGCCTTCGTTGATGCACGCCGTCTCAGCGTCGAGCATCGGCCCGCCCATGATGAAGAAGATGTCTTTGACGCCCTGCGCCTTCACGCACCGCGCAAGGATCTCGTTACCCGTCAGTTCCGCCATCTCGGTATCTCCTCTCCTCGTTATCGGGTCAGATCACCCCTTCTTTCTTCAGTCCGTCGACATCGCCGGCGCTCATGCCGAGCCATTCGCCGAACACCTGCGCATTGTGCTGGCCCAGCAATGGAGCAGGTTCGAGTTTTGGCGGGCGACCATCGAAGCGCACCGGCCAGGACGGCATCTTGAAGGGGCCCGACGGGTGCTGCACGACCTGCAGGATGCCGCGCTCTTCGAAGCTCGGCTCGTTCATTAATTCCATTGTGTCAAGCACCGCGCCGGCCGGCACCCCGGCGCCGCCAATGATGCGCATCGCCTCGTGCTTGTCGCGGCGCCGTGTCCAGTCGGTGACCATCGCATTGATCTCCGCGATGCGCTCGCCGCGCGCCTTCGGGGTATCGTAATCCGGGTTGCCGATCAGGTCCTCGCGGCCGAGCACCTTCAACAGGCGATGCCAGTGATCGACCTGGCGGGCAAAGACATAGACCCAGTCGTTGGGCCCGCCCGGCGCGCACGGGAAGATGCCGGCCGGGGCGACGGCGGTAGCGCTGCGCGAGCCGTTGCGCCGCGCCGCCTGGCCCGTCGCCGCCTGGGCCTGAAAGGCGATGCGGATGTAATGCAGCATCGCGTCCTGCATCGCCACCTGCAATCGGCGGCCCTGGCCGGTGGCGCGGCGCTCATAGAGCGCGCCCAGGATGCTGATCGCCATCGTCATGCCGGTGCCGGTGTCGCCGAGCG
>JABCYT010000785.1 GCA_013290035.1 Alphaproteobacteria bacterium | reverse complement strand
ACGGCACCGCGTGGGCGATTACGATCCCGCACGTGCTCAGCCTGCTCGAGACCCACACCTGGAATGGTGCGGTGCCCGGGCTTGATTCGATGCCAGCGCAGGATCGGCCGCCGGTCGTCATTCCCTTCTACGCCTTCCGCGTCATGACTGCCGCCGGCTTCGCGATCATGCTGTTCGCCTTCTGGGGAGCCTGGCTCGTGCTCCGCGGCCGCATGAGCGTTGAGAAAATCGTGCTCAATCCCTGGTTCCTGCGTGCCGCGATCCTGTGCGGCTTCATGCCCTATATCGCCGTCTGGTGCGGCTGGTGGACGCGCGAGGTCGCCCGTCAGCCCTGGGTCGTGTACGGCCTGATGAGGACCGCGCAGGGCGTCAGCCACATGAGCGTCCTGGAGGCGAGTCTCTGGCTTGTGGGCTACATCTTCTTCGAGCTCATGGTCTGGGGCGGCGTCTGGTACTTCTTCGCCAAGATCATACGCCGCGGGCCCGACATGGAGAGCCCCGTCCTGCAGAATGGCCACCAGCCCGACGCGCTCGAGGCACACAGCCACAACCCGCACGCCGCCCCTTCCTACATCCGGCCGATCTGAGCATCGCCCGTCGCCCAGGACCACGATCGGTACATCGATAGGACCACAATCATGGATGAATTGACCCACGTACAGAGCGTCGTCACCTTTGCCTGGTGGATGGTGCTGGCGATGAGCATGCTGCTCTACATCGTTCTCGATGGCGCCGATCTCGGCGCCGGCGTGTTCTCGCTATTCGTTCGCAATCCGCACGAACGGGGCGCGATCATGTCGGCGATGGCCGGCACCTGGGACGCCAACGAGACCTGGCTGGTCGTCGGCGGCGGCGTGCTGTTCGGCACTTTCCCCTTCGTCTACGGCTCGTTGTTCAGCTATCTCATGGTGCCCCTCGCGCTCGCACTCTGGGGCATCATCACGCGGGCGGTCTCGCTGGAGTTCCGCCATCTTGCCGAGGAGCGCTGGCAGCGTTTCTCCGACTTCGCCTTCGGCGCATCGAGCCTGGCGGTCGCCTTCTTCGGCGGCATGGCGTTCGGCGCGGTGCTGCAGGGCTTCCCGCTCACGCACACATCGGGTGAGGTGCCGACCTATGTCGGCGGTGCATTACGCTTCATCTCGCCCTTCAGCGTCTGGACCGGGATCGCCGCGGTGATCGCGGTCACGCTGGCCGGCGTGCTGTTCGTCCGCTGGCGCTTCGAGCGGGACGAGCCGATCCGCTATCACGCCGAACAATGGGGAGAGGTCTTGTTCTACCTGGGCCTCGCCGCCGTCGTGATCACGCTGGTGTTCAGCGCCTCGATCTTCCCCTGGGCTGCCGGGAAATGGTTCGGCCCGGATTGGTGGATCTGGGCCCTCGTGCTGCTTGCGGTCGTCGTGGCGGCGTTCAAGATGCGGACGGCATTCAGGCGCCATCACGACTTCAGCGCGATCCTCTGGCTCAACCTCGCCATCGCCATCATGGCGGTCGCGCTGATGGCGACGGTCTATCCGTGGCTGGTCCCGGGCACCTGGACGCTCTATGCCGGCGCCACCCCGGCGGTCTCGCTGTTCACCTTCACGCTGACGATGGGCGGGTTCTTCCCGGTCATGCTGATGTACAACGCCTATCAGTTCTGGGTTTTCCGGGCGCGCATCTCGGCGCTCGCCGCCAATCACTAACCATTGGAGCGGGGCGCCGAAGTCGGGTCTGCCGGCCGCGGCGCCCTGCCAGGGACGACGATCCGATGTCCGCCCATCCCGCCCCGATGCCCCGCGCCACCAGCAAGGCGCTCGACGCCTGGCTGCGCAGCAAGGCCATAAGCGTCCGGCTGCCGCTGGCCGGCGCGGTTGGCATCGGCGCGCTGAACGGCCTGCTGCTGATCCTCGAGGCCTGGCTGTTCGCGCATGTGATCGATCGTGTTGTGTTCGGCCATCGCGGCCTCGCCGAGATCTGGGCGCTTCTGTGGTCGATGCTCGGCGTCTTCGCGGCAAGGGCCGTCATTTCCCTTTTCGCCGATGCGGCCGCCTTCGAAGCCGCTGCGCGCATCAAGCAGGATCTCCGCCGCGCGCTGCACCACAAGATCGCGGCGCTCGGCCCAGGTTTCCTGGCCGGCCAGCGCACCGGCGACCTCGCCAATCTTCTAGTTGAAGGCGTGGACGAACTCGACAAGTACTACGCCGCCTATCTGCCGCAAATGGCGCTGGCCGCCTTCGTCCCCGCCGCCATCCTGGTCTTCGTTTTCCCGACCGACTGGATCTCCGGGATCATCATGCTGGTCAGCGCGCCCCTGATCCCGGTCTTCATGGTTCTCGTCGGCAAGGGCGCGGAGCGGATGAACCAGCGCCAGTGGCGCCGGCTCGCGCTTATGAGCGCCCATTTCTTCGATGTGCTCGAGGGGCTCACCACGCTCAAGCTGTTCAACGCGAGCCGCACCGAGGCGGAGATCATCGGCCGGATTTCCGACGAGTACCGCAGCACCACGATGGAGGTGCTGCGCGTCGCCTTCCTTTCCTCGCTGGTGCTCGAGTTCTTCGCGACGCTCAGCATCGCCATGGTCGCCGTGTTCATCGGCTTCCGCCTATATTACGGCGAGATGAATTTCCTGCCCGGCTTCTTCGTCCTGCTGCTG
>JABCYT010000784.1 GCA_013290035.1 Alphaproteobacteria bacterium | reverse complement strand
GCGATCCAGTCGCATCCGGAGATCGAGCGCATCAACTACGTGCACCATGCCGGCAATTCGTCCGGCATCGTCGACGGCGCCGGCGCGGTGCTGCTCGGCAGCAAGGAGGCCGGTGCGAAACACGGCCTGAAACCGCGGGCAAAAATCCGCGCCTTTGCCAATATCGGCTCGGAGCCGGCGATGATGCTGACCGGTCCGGTCGACGTCACCGAAAAGCTGTTCGAGCGCTCCGGCATGAAGAAGTCCGACATCGACCTGTTCGAACTGAATGAGGCGTTTGCGTCGGTGGTGCTGCGCTACATCCAGGCCTTCGACATCGACAACGCCAAGATCAACGTCAACGGCGGCGCCATCGCGCTCGGCCATCCATTGGGGGCGACCGGCTCGATGATCCTGGGCACCGTGCTCGACGAGCTCGAGCGCACCAACAAATCCACCGCTTTGGTCACGCTGTGCATCGGCGGCGGCATGGGCACCGCGACGATCATCGAAAGAGTTTAAGCTGGTAGCCGTAGGGTGGGTTAGCCGAAGGCGTAACCCACCGATATCACGGCGTTGGGAATGGTGGGTTACGCTTCGCTAACCCGCCCTACGATCAGAGACAACCGCCGCATTCAGGCGCGAGGGAGCGACACATGGCCTTCAAGAATTTCAAAGTCGAGACCGACGCCGACGGCATTGCGCTCGTCACCTGGGATATTCCGGGACGTTCGATGAACGTGCTGGATGAAACCACGATCACCGAACTCGAGGAGATCGTGAGGCAGACCTCCGCTGACGCCGCGGTCAAGGGCGTCGTCGTCACCTCGGGCAAGGAGGCGTTCTCCGCCGGCGCCGATCTGTCGATGCTCGAGGGAATGAACCACCGCTACACCGAGCTGTTGAAAGCCAAAGGCGAGGTCGCGGCCAACCAGATGCTGTTCGACGAAAGCCGAAAATCCTCGCTGGCGTTTCGCGCCATCGAAACCTCGGGCAAGCCGTGGGCTGCGGCCATCAACGGGCTGGCGCTCGGCGGCGCATTCGAGCTGACGCTGTCGTGTCACTACCGTGTCGCCGCGGAAAATCCAAAGACCCGGCTCGGGCTGCCGGAAGTCAAGGTCGGGCTGTTCCCGGGCGCCGGCGGCACCCAGCGGGTGCCGCGCATCGTGCCGCCGCAGGACGCCATGCAAATGCTGCTGAAGGGCGAAGCGGTCAATCTCGACAAGGCCAAGGCGCTGAAGCTGGTCGATGCGGTCGTTCCGGCGAGCGATCTCGTCAGCGCGGCAAAAGACTGGATCAAGGGCGGCGGCAAGGCGCTCGCGCCATGGGACGACAAGAATTTCAAATTGCCCGGCGGTCCGGTCTATTCCAAGGCCGGCATGATGATGTTCCCGGCCGGCAACGCCATCTACCGCCGCGAGACCTACGACAATTATCCGGCGGCGCGCGCCATCATGCAATGCGTCTACGAAGGATTGCAGTTGCCGATCGACGCCGCACTGCGCGTCGAATCGCGCTACTTCGCGCAGATCCTGCGCTCGAAGGAAGCCGCCGCGATGATCCGCAGCCTGTTCCTGTCGATGCAGGAATTGAACAAGGGTGCGCGGCGTCCGCAAAATGTGCCGCCGACCAAGGTGACGAAGCTCGCCGTGATCGGCGCCGGCTTCATGGGCGCCAGCGTCGGCTATGTCTCGGCGCGCGCCGGCATCGACGTGGTCTTGATCGACCGCGATCAGGAAAGCGCCGACAAGGGCAAGGGCCACGCAAAATCCGTGATCGACGATCTGATCAAGAAGGGCCGCGCCAAGGAAAGCGATCGCGACACCATCCTGGGCCGCATCAGCGCGACAGCCGATTACAACGCCTTGAAGGATTGCGACTTGGTCATCGAAGCGGTGTTCGAGGATCGCAAGGTCAAGGGGGAAACCTACGCCAAGGCGCAGCCGCTGCTGAAGTCGGACGCGATCTTCGCCTCCAACACCTCGACCCTGCCGATCAATTCGCTGGCGGAAGAGTTCAAGGACCAGGGCAAGTTCATCGGCATTCACTTCTTCTCGCCGGTCGAGAAGATGATGCTGGTCGAGGTCATCGTCGGCAAGAACACCGGCGATGTCGCGCTTGCCACCGCGCTCGATTATGTGCGCGTGATCGGCAAGACGCCCATTGTCGTGAACGACTCCCGCGGCTTCTTCGCCAATCGTTGCGTGCTCCGCTTTATCTCCGAGGGCAACGAGATGCTGCTCGAAGGCGTGCCGCCGGCGATGATCGAGAACACCGCGAAGATGGCGGGCATGCCGGTCGGGCCGCTGTCGCTGTCGGACGAAGTGGGGGTCGATCTGGGCTTGAAGATCATGAAGGCGACCGAGGCTGATCTCGGCCCTAATGCCATCGACCAGGCGCAGAAGAAGCTGATGGTCGAAATGGTCGAAAAACAAGGCCGTTTTGGGCGCAAGAACGGCAAGGGTTTTTACGATTACCCCGAAAAGGGCAAGGGCCAGAAGAGCCTGTGGTCGGAGCTTTCGGGCTTGCAGCCGAAGCATCTCGATCCGGATACGCTCGACGTCGAAGAGCTTAAGCAGCGCTTCCTGGTGGTGCAGGCGGTGGAGGCCGCGCGAACCGTCGAGGATCACGTCATCACCGACATGCGCGAGGCC
>JABCYT010000783.1 GCA_013290035.1 Alphaproteobacteria bacterium | reverse complement strand
GTTGGTGCGGGTCGCGCGGATGCCGGGGTCCTTGTCGAGGCCGGTCTGGTAGCGGATGCCGATGAAGCGACCGTTGCCGGCGGCGATCTGGGCATCGAACACCGCGCCCGCCTTGGCGCCCAGGCGAAGGTCGACGTGGCTCACGATCGCCGCGCAGGCCCGCAGCTCGCCGTAGAGTCCGCTGGCGCACATCGCCGCCACGCCGTTGGCGAATTCGGTCTCGCCCACGCAGCGCAGCTCAGCCGGCCCGGCCTTGCGATACATTGAATGGCAGTCGACGAACACCGTGGCGACGATGTTGTGGCCGGTCGTGGTATCGGCGAGCAGGTCATGGAACATGTAATCGTTGCCGGCGCGCTGCCAGAGATGGTGATGCGGATCGACGATCGGCAGCGTGGGCTCGAGCGCTTCCTCCGTTACCTTGGCGACCCACGCGGGGTCGACGTCGATCACATTGCCGAGCTTGGGCGGGGCTGGCGTATTCATGGTTTCCTCACCGGATTGTTGTTCACCAGAGCGGCTTCTTGTCCATTGTCGAAACGTGGGCGGCGATCACCTTCCAGCCTGTGTCCGGAAACTTCACCCAGGTCTGGCTTTGCCGACCGACGAGATCCTTGCCGCGGATCTTGAATTCGAGGTTCACGGTGGCGATGTCGCGTCCCAGGGTCAGGATTTCCAGCCGGATGCGCCTTTCCTTGATGCCCGGGCCGGGAGGCCGCGCCACGCGATGGGCATGGATCTCGGCGAAGCCGTAACCGTTTTCGTGCATGGCGTAGCGGATGGTGTGTGGGCTCTGCCAGAAGGTGGCGTCCAGCACGTCGACACTCTTGTCGATCAACGCCTGCTCGTAGCGCTCGAACAGTCCGCGGACCTCCTCGACGACTTCCGGGATGTTCGGCTCGAGGTCTCTCACGTCGCTGTCTTCTCCGCCTTCTCGAGCGCCTGCGCCACGGCCACCAGGGTGGCGTCGCTGCCGCGCGGACCGATGATGGACAGGCCGACCGGCAGCCCGTCAACCATCGTGCCCGGGAGGCTGACCTGCGGATGGCCGGCCAATCCGCCCTGGGCGCACAGGCAGGTGATGCGATCGCGCAGCGGATCGAGCACCGACAGTTTCTGGCCGCGCAACGGCGCGGGGAACGGGGTCGTCGGCAGGCACAGGATGGTGCGCACCGGCAGCAGGTACGCCATGCGCCCGCGGGCTTCCTGGCGCATCAGGTTTGCCCAGCTGCGCTCGCTCTCGGGAATCAACGCGCCCATCACCAGGTTCTTGGCGACGGAAAAGGCGAAGCGCGGATTGCGCTCGTCGAGCCAGTCCTTGAACGTCGTGTAGGCCTCGTGGGGCTGAAGCGTGCGCTGGGCCCGCGCCCAGACCGAAAGGCCTGGCGGCACCATCACCTCCTCGCGCACGTCGCCCAGCAGGCCGCCAAGCCTGGCCACCATCGGCTTCAGGGCGGCGGCCACGTCCGCATCGGCGAATCCGAAGGCGTCCACGGCCACGATCAAGCGGGTCGGCAGCGCCGTCGGGATGGCCTCGCCCAGCATCACCTGGGAGACCCGCGCAAAGGTCGCGGCATCGCGGGCGAACCAGCCGGTCGTATCCGAGGTCGGCGCCTGAGGCAGCATGCCGGTGACGTCGAGGCGGCCATGAGTCGGCCGGATGCCGTAGAGACCGCAGAAGCTCGCCGGCACCCGCACCGAGCCGCCGGTGTCGGTGCCCAGCGCGGTGTCGCAGAGGCCGGCGGCCACGGCGGCGGCCGAGCCCGACGAGGAGCCGCCCGGTACACGGCCGGGCGCGCGAACGTTCAGCGGCGTGCCGTCGAAGGCATTCTCGCCCAGGATGCCGAGCGAGACCTCGTCGGTGATGGTCTTGCCGATCAGCGTGGCGCCGGCATCGAGCAGGGTCTGGACCGCCCAGGCGTGCCGTGTCGGCACCGGACGGCCGGTCGGCCAATCGTGGTTGCCGCCGCCGGTCGGCACGCCCGCGACGTCGAACAGGTCCTTGGCGACGAAGGTGAGGCCTGCGAGCGGCCCGCCGGCGCGGCCCTCGATGCGCACCCGCGGACCGGGCACGAACGCGCCGATATCGTCGGTCATGATCGGCAAGCCGCTATTCGGCCGGCTGGGAGGCCGCCTTGTTGCGCCTGCGGCGGAAGATCCGAAGCTCGCCGAACTTCACGCCCAGCAGCTTATCGAACCAGATGTAGACCACCGGGGTGATGAACAAGGTCAGGACCTGCGACACCATAAGACCGCCGACCACGGTGACACCCAGCGGCTGGCGCAATTCGGCGCCGGCGCCGGCGCCGACGGCGATCGGCAGCGCGCCCAGAAGCGCACAGATTGTCGTCATCATGATGGGACGGAAGCGCAGCAGGGCGGCCTCGACGATCGCATCCTGGGCCGATGCGCCCTGGTTGCGGCGCTCGACGGCGAAGTCGACCATCATGATGGCGTTCTTCTTGACGATGCCGATCAGCATGACGATGCCGATCATGGCGATGACGCTCAGATCCATGCCAAACAGCATAAGGGTGATCAGCGCGCCAATGCCGGCCGATGGCAGGCCCGACAGGATGGTCAGCGGGTGGATGAAGTTCTCGTAGAGGATCCCGAGGATGATGTAGATCACCAGCA
>JABCYT010000782.1 GCA_013290035.1 Alphaproteobacteria bacterium | reverse complement strand
TGGGCGAATCGGTGAACCAGCCCGAACGCTACCTGCACAACAACGCGGCCAAGTCGGACGTCCTGATCGAAGCCGCGCTGCGTCACGGTGTCGAGGTCCTGGTGTTTTCCAGCTCCTGCGCCGTCTACGGATTGCCGCAAACGGATCTGCTGGCGGAGACCCATCGCATCGCGCCGATCAGCCCCTATGCCGAGTCCAAGGCTCGCGTCGAGCGCGCGTTGGCCGGCGCCACGGCCCGCGGGCTGCGTTCGGCGGCGCTGCGTTATTTCAATGCCGCCGGCGCCGATGCCGATGGCGCGATCGGCGAGGCGCACCATCCCGAGAGCCATCTGCTGCCGCTCGCCGCCGACGCCGTTCTCGGGCTTGGGCCCGCCCTTACCCTGCTGGGCGCCGACTACCCGACCCCAGACGGCTCCTGCATCCGCGACTTCGTGCATGTGAGCGATCTCGCGGACGCCCATCTGCGAGCGCTCGACTGGCTGCAGCGTGCGCCCACAGGCGGCAGCCACGAAGCTTTCAACCTCGGCAGCGGCGCGGGCTACAGCGTGCGGCAGGCCATCGCCGAGACCGCGCGGATCGCCGGGCGCGCCGTGCCGCACACGGTGGGCCCCCGGCGGCCGGGCGATTCGCCTAAGCTGGTCGGCGACATTTCCAAGGCCAGGCGCGAACTCGGCTGGACGCCCCAGCGCGACCTCGCGGTCCAGATCGAGGATACGCTGCGCTGGCGGCGCAAGATGCCGCGCTAGAAATTCCGGCGAGGCGCAGCGGCAGGCCGCGCAAGCGCGCCGCCATCGAGCAGCGGCTTCTCAGGGTCGTTCGATGAAGGTATCGCCCAGGACGAGGACGTCCATCTTGGTCCGCAGGAAACAATCGATGGCTTCCTCGGGCTTGCAAACGACCGGCTCGTTCTCGTTGAAGCTGGTGTTGAGCACGATCGGGACGCCGGTGATGTCGCGAAAGGATTCGATCAGGCGCGCATAGCGCGGATTGCCGGCCCAGGTCACGGTCTGCAGGCGGCCGCTGCCGTCGACATGGGTGACGGCCGGGATCTCCTGGCGCTTTTCCGGGCGGATGCGAAAGACCTGCATCATGAACGGCACGTCGTCGTCGGTCTCGAACCACTCGGGTACCGCATCGCGCAGGATCGAGGGCGCGAACGGCCGGAACGACTCGCGACGCTTGATCTTGAGGTTGAGGATGTCCTTCATGTCGGCGCGGCGCGGGTCGCCCAGGATCGAGCGGTTGCCGAGCGCACGCGGGCCCCATTCGAGACGGCCCTGGAACCAGCCGATCACCTTGCCGTCGGAGATCGCCTCGGCCGTGCGCCGGCAGAGCGTGGCCTCGTCGCCGATGCGCTCGATCGTGCAGCCGGCGGCATCGAAGTCGGCGCGACGCGCGTCGATCGCTGCGGCGATCTGGTCGGGCGTCGCCGAAGGCCCCCAATAGGCATGATCCATCACGAAGTGGCGCTTGGCGCCGGCCCCGCCCAGCCTGTGCCAGGTGGCGAAGGCCGCACCGATCGCGCCGCCGGCATCGCCGCCCGCCGACTGGACGTAGAGCTTCTTGAACGGCGAACGCTCCAGCACCTTGCCGTTGGCCACCGAGTTGTAGGCGCAGCCGCCCGCCCGCACGACCGCGTCGGCGCCATAGCGCCGATGCACCGCTTGCAGGAGATTGAAGAAGGCGTTCTCGTAAGTAACCTGCGCCGAGCGCGCGATATCGCGCTGGCGATCTTCCAGCGCCGCCGCCGGATCGCGCGCCGGCCCCAGCAATGCCGCCAGCGCATCGCCCCACAGCCGTCCGCCGGACGGGATGCCGTCCTTGACCTGGTAGTTGGCGCCTTCGCCCGCGGCGTGCCGGAAGTAGCGCAGGTCGAGCGCGAAGGTGCCGTCGTCCTTCAGCTTGACGATCTGCTTCATCGCCTCGACGTAGCGCGGCTCGCCATACGGCGCGAGACCCATCACCTTGTATTCGTCGCCGTAGTGCGGAAAGCCGATGAACTGCGTCATCGCCTCGTAGAACACGCCGAGCGAATGGGGAAAGTAGACGCGGCCGTCGACGGTGATCGCACCGCCCTCGCCCAGCCCCCAGGCGGCGGAGGAAAAATCGCCGAAGCCATCGACCGAAACCGCCACGGCCTTGTCGTAAGGCGACACCAGGAAGGCCGAGGCCAGGTGGCAGAGATGGTGCTCGACGGCATGCACGGTGCCGCGGAATTCCTGCTCCGGCAGGTGCCGCCTCAGGTTGCCGGCGACGTCGGCGCGATCGCCGCGCTGGCGCAGGCGATCCAGCACGTAGCCCGGGCCGACGCCCGAGGTCAGCACATAGGCAAGCTTGCGCCAGCGGTTGGCGCGATTGTCGCTGTTGACCGCGACATGCTCGACGTCGCCCAGCGCGATGCCGGCTTCGGCCAGGCAGTAGCGGATCGATTCGCTGGGGAAGCCGCCCCAATGCTTGACGCGGCGGAAGCGCTCTTCCTCGACGGCGGCGACCAGGGTGCCGTCCTTCACAAGGCAGGCCGCGGCGTCGGCGTGGTAGGCGTTCAGCCCAAGGACGTAGGCCATCAGGGCGCCTTTGCCGGCATCAGGCGGTCGAGATCGCGGCGCAGCAGATGCATGGAGAGGATGAGATCGGCGG
>JABCYT010000781.1 GCA_013290035.1 Alphaproteobacteria bacterium | reverse complement strand
CGTCGAGACGCGACGGGTCGCGCACCTGGCGACCGCCGACAGCCGGGCGGTGCCGCAGGTCGTGCCGGTCTGCTTCGGCCTGGCGGAGGACGCGCTCTACATCACCATCGACCAGAAGCCGAAGCGGGAAGGGGGCCGGCCGCTCAAGCGGCTGCGCAACATCGCCGAAAACCCGCGCGTGTCCGTCGTGTTCGACCGCTACGACGAGGACTGGCGGCGGCTCGCCTGGGTGATGCTGCACGGCCGGGCCGGCATCCTGACCGAAGGCCCCGAGCACGACCGGGCGCAGGCACTGCTGCGCGCGCGTTACCGGCAGCTCGAGGCCATGGAGATCGGCCCGCTTCCCGTTATAGTCATGCGGATCGAACGGGTCGCGAGCTGGGGCGAGCTGGGATGATTGTCTTTCCTCCCCTGCGCGGAGCCCGCGCAGGGGAGGTGCCCGCGTAGCGGGCGGAGGGGTCATGAGCGACAGCACCTCGTGGCCTATGACCCCTCCGTCGCCGTAAGACGGCGACACCTCCCCTTCGCGGAGTCCGCGAAGGGGAGGGGATCGAACTAGGAAGGAGCAGTACCTTGAGCTTTTCGGACATTTTCGCGCGCGGGGTCGCCGTGATTGGCGGGACGGCGCTCCAGATGCGGCGGCTGGCTTACGGCACGCCCGAGCCGGCCTGGGGTAGTGCGCCTGCGATCCCGCCGGCGAAACCGCAGGGCGCCGTGCCGACGCTCAAGATGCCGACGGCCAAGGGCTGGAGCCCCGGCCAGACGCCGGTCGCGGCGCCCGGCCTCAAGGTCAATGCGTTCGCGAGCGGTCTCGATCATTGCCGCTGGATCGAAGTGTTGCCCAACGGCGACGTGCTGGTGGCCGAAGCCCTGCAGGCGGACCGTCCGGCGAGGTCCATCATGGACTACGCCATGATGAGCACGATGCGGCGCGCCGCTGCGGTGGGTGTGAGCGCCAACCGCATCACGTTGTGGCGCGACAGCGATGGCGACGGCGTGGCCGAGATCCGGCACGTGTTCCTCGAGGGCCAGAACCAGCCCTTCGGCATGGCGCTGGCAGGCGACATCTTCTATGTCGGCAACACCGACGGCATCGTGGCCTTCCCCTACACCGCGGGCGCCGAGCGCATCACCGGCCCCGGCCGACGGCTCGTCGAGTTCAAGCCGGCCGGCCACTGGACGCGCAGCCTGCTGCTAAGCCCTGACAAGAAGAAGCTCTATGCCGGCGTGGGCTCGCTCACCAACATCGCCGAGACCGGCATGGACGTGGAGCAGGGCCGCGCCGCCATCTACGAGCTCGATCTTCCAAGCGGCCGCAGCCGCATCTTCGCCTCCGGCCTGCGCAACGCGGTCGGCACGGCGTGGGAGCCCAGCACGGGTGTGTTGTGGACGGTCGTCAACGAGCGCGACGGGCTGGGCGACGAGACGCCGCCCGACTACCTGACCTCGGTGCAGGAGGGCGGCTTCTACGGCTGGCCCTATTGCTACTGGGGCCAGACGGTCGACGACCGCGTGCCGCAGGATCCGGCCATGGTCGCCAAAGCGATCACGCCGGACTACGCGCTGGGTGGCCACACCGCGTCGCTCGGCCTGTGCTGGGTGCCGGCGGGCACGCTGCCCGGCTTCCCCGACGGCATGGCGATCGGCCAGCACGGCTCGTGGAACCGCAGCACGCTCGCCGGCTACAAGCTGGTGTTCATACCGTTCGCCAACGGCAAGCCGGCCGGACCGCCGCGCGATATCCTGTCGGGCTTCCTCGCCCCCGACGAGCGCGAGTCCTACGGCCGGCCGGTCGGCGTGACGCTGGGCGCCGACCGCCGCTCGCTGCTGATGGCCGACGACGTGGGCAACGTCATCTGGCGCGTGACGGGCGCGTAGCTATTCGGCCGGCGCCTCGGCCATCCCGCGGCGGCGCTCCTCGGCTTCGAGCGACTGCTGGCGGCGGCCGAGCCACAGAGCGTTGAGCAGCCAGAGCGCTGCGACCGCGATCGCGACCAGCGACGCTGCGCGCGCGCCGACGCCGTTCAGCGGCGCCATCGCCCAGGCGCCGACCTGGTCGCCGAGGCGATAGACGAAGGTGTCGATGAAGCCCTTGGTCTTGTAGCGGTCCTCGCGCGACACGACGGTGTAGATGACTTCGCGGGTCGGCCGCGCGATCGCGTAGTCGGCGGCGCGGCGGATGATCTGGAACGCCGCGATCACGCCCAGGGTGGGCGTGAGCGCAAGGGCGGCGAAGCCCACCATGGTCAAGGCCGGCAGCAGGGCGAGCGCCAGCGCCACGCCCAGCAGCACGATGATGCGGCCGGTGAAGAACAGCTGGAAGACGAGCGCGAGCGAATTGACGCCGAGATCGATGCTGGCGAAGAACGCGGTCTGCGCGCCCCTGTCGGCGAAGCTGTGGCTGACGATCGCGGCCTGCTGGAAATAGACGAAGGTCGAGGTCACCGCATAGAGCAGCAGGAAGGCGCTCACCGCCAGCAGGTAGGGCGAGCGGAAGGCGTGGGTGATGCCGGCCAGCACGCTGCCGCCGACCGGCTTTTCATCCGCCGAGGCCGCGGCCTGGTCGGCGGGACGGTGGTGCAGGACGGGCGACAGCTTGCCCAGGCGGCCGACGCTGAACACCGCAACCTCGAGCAGGAGGGCGG
>JABCYT010000780.1 GCA_013290035.1 Alphaproteobacteria bacterium | reverse complement strand
ACCCGCTTGAAGTTCTCCCACGAGAAGGCCGCCTGGTGGTCCTGGCCGGTGGCCGCGGTGCGCCACGCCTTCACGAAGCGCTTGGCGATGTCGCGCTCGCGCCGCGAATAGACCTGGGTGTCGACAGTGATGCAGAAGGCGTCGTAGCCCGCATCCATCGCCTGCTTCACCCGGTCGGCCACCCACTTGTCGTCGCCGCGCACATAGAGCTGGTAGATCTTGGGACCAGCCCCGCCCTTGACGATATCCTCGAGCTTGAGCGTCGTCACCGAGCTGATGAGCATCGCGACATTGCCCGCGCCTGCGCCCTTGGCGACGGTGATGCCGCCGCCGGGCTCGAAGGATTCCAGCGAACCGACCGGCGCCAGCATCACCGGCAGGCGCATCTTCTTGCCGAGGATCTCCGAGGAGGGATCGATCCTGGACACATTGCGCAGCACGCGCGGCTTGAAGGCGATCGAATCGAGCGCCATGCGGTTGCGCCGCAGCGTCGTCTCGGTTTCGGTGCCGCCGATCAGGTAGTCCCAGATGTTGGGATTGAGCCGGATCTTCGCCGCCTTGACGATCTCGTGCAGCGTCGCGAATTCGCTTTCCAGGCCGCTCGCCATGATTCCCCCGCTCTTGGACAGATGCCGGTTTTTGCGCGTCCACCGTGCCGCGTCAACGCGAAGGCCATTCCGCAACGCGGCCATTGGCGCTAGGCTTAAGCCAACGAACAACCGGAGGAAGCATGGCAAGCCAGTCTGTCGGGGCGGCGGCAGTACGCAAAAGCGCGGCGGCCGAAATCCGTGTAAAGCCCATCAACGGCTTCATTGGCGCTGAAATCGAAGGCGTCGACCTCCGCCGGCCGCTGAGCCCGGCCCAGTTCAAGATCGTCCATGACGCACTGGTCAACTACGAGGTGATCGTGCTGCGCGACCAGGACATCACGGTCGACCAGCAGATGGCTTTCGGCGCGCTGTTCGGCGAGCTCTCGATCCATCCCTTCTCGCCCAACCTCGCCGACAAGCCCGAAGTCATCATTCTCGACTATTCCGACAAAAATCCACCGGCGCTGACCGACATCTGGCACGTCGACGAGACCTTCCGCGAGACGCCGCCGCTTGCCACCATCCTGCGCGCCAAGACCGTGCCGGAGGTCGGCGGCGACACGCTGTTCGCCAGCATGAGCGCCGCCTATCGCGGGCTCTCCGAGCGCATGAAGCAGCACATCCACGGCATGGAAGCGCTGCACGACTTCAAGCCGTGGCGGCCGCTGTTCGCCCACAGCGACCGCGCCAAGCTGCGCAAGCTCGAGGACGAATTCCCCAATCCCTGGCATCCCGTGGTGCGCGTCCATCCGGTGTCGGGGCGACGGGTTCTCTACGTCAACCAGCAGTTCTGCGTGCGCATAAAAGATCTCAAGACCGACGAGAGCGACACGCTGCTGCACTTCCTCTACCGACAGGCCACCATTCCCGAGTACCAGCTCAGGGTGAAGTGGCAGCCCAATACGCTGGTGATGTGGGACAACCGCTCGGTCCAGCACTACGCCGCGCACGACTACTATCCGGCGCGCCGTACCATGGAGAGGGTGACCGTAAAGGGCGACAGGCCGATGGGCGTGAGCGGCGCCTATACGCCCGACACCGTGGCCGCCAACGGCACGACGATACCTGCCATCGCCGAGGGCACCAGGCCCGGACCCAAGCGCGCCTTCGACCGCTACTGAAATGACCGCCTCCCGGCGCAGCGCGCTGCTCGGCCTGGGTGCGCTGCTGGCGCCGGGCGTCTCGAGGGCCCAGGCCGCTTGGCCCGCTCAACCCATCAAGATGGTCGTGCCCTATCCGCCGGGCGCGCTGACCGACGTTTTGGGCCGGCTGATCGGGGAGCGGCTCCATGCGGCCTTCGGCCAGCCCGTGATCGTCGACAACAAGGCGGGTGCGGCCACCCAGCTCGGCGCGGCGTACGTCGCCAAGCAGCCGCCCGACGGCTACACGCTGCTGCTCGCCACCGTCACCACCCTCTGCATCTCGCCGGCGCTCTACGCCAAGCCGTTGATCGCCTTCACCGACTTTGCCGGCGTGGCGATGCTGGGCAACGTCACGCTGATCCTGGTCTGCCGGCCCGACCTGCCGGTGGGCGATCCGCGGGAACTGGTCGCCCTGCTGCGCAGCAAGCCCGGCGCCTACACCTATGGCTCGCCCGGCGCCGGCACGGCGCACCACCTGCTGGTCGAACTGATCCGCTCGCGCGAGAACTTGCAGGCGCTGCATGTGCCCTATCTCGGCTCGACCAAGGCGATGGTCGACCTCGCCGAGGGTCGGTTCGACTTCATGTTTCTCGACGCCACGGTGGCGCTGAGCCAGATCGCCGCCGGCAAGCTCAAGGCCCTGGCCGTGACCGGGAGCACCCGCGACGCGACACTGCCAAGCGTACCCATGCTCACCGAGTTCTTTCCCGGCCTGGACTTGCGGCCCTGGATGTCGGTGGTGGCGCCGGCCGGCACGCCGCTGCCGATTCTCCAACGACTGAATAGTGAAATAAATAAGGCACTCACCGACCGCGACTTTGTGCAGCGTCTGCGCCAAGTCGGTGTTGAGCCTCGGCCATTGACGGTGGCGGCATTCGACGATTTCATCCGCTATGACTCCGGCCGTTGGGCCGAGCTCGC
>JABCYT010000779.1 GCA_013290035.1 Alphaproteobacteria bacterium | reverse complement strand
GCGCGTCGGCGGGCTGATGAACGTGCAATACGCGATCAAGGACGGCGAGATTTACGTGCTCGAGGTCAACCCGCGCGCCTCGCGCACGGTGCCGTTCGTCGCCAAGGTGATCGGTCGGCCGGTTGCGAAAATCGCCGCCCGCATCATGGCGGGCGAGAGCCTGGCGAGCTTCAAGCTCGCGCCCAAGCCCCTCGACCACATCGGCGTGAAAGAGGCGGTGTTCCCGTTCGCCCGCTTCCCCGGCGTCGACACCGTGCTCGGCCCGGAAATGAAATCGACCGGCGAGGTCATGGGCATCGACCGGTCGTTCGAAATCGCCTTTGCCAAGAGCCAGATCGGCGGCGGCTCGCGGCTGCCCAAGAGCGGCACCGTGTTCGTCTCGGTGCGCGACGTCGACAAGCCGCGCATCCTCGATGCGGTCCGGCTGCTCGCCGGGCTCGGCTTCAAGGTCATTGCAACTTCCGGTACCCTGCGGTTCCTGCGCGAGAACGGCATCGCGGCGGATAAGGTCAATAAAGTGCTGGAAGGGCGCCCCCATATCGTCGACGCCATCAAAAACGGGGGGGTTCAGCTGGTTTTCAACACCACCGAGGGGGTCACCGCCCTTGCGGATAGCCGGTCGCTGCGCCGCGAGGCCCTCTTGCATAAAGTGCCGTACTACACCACTCTTTCCGGAGCCGTCGCCGCGGCGCAGGGGATCAAAGCCCACCTTGGGGGCGACCTCGAAGTCCGCGCTCTGCAGAGTTATTTCAGCGGCGAGGCCTGAGGTAAACGGGCCGCCGCAAACGGCACGAGTACTGGGAAAGTTCCGCGGTCGTGGGGCTGGCATTGTCCCGCGATCGGGACTTTTTCTGTCCGGAGGACTGAGGAGCCATGGAAAAACTCCCGATGACCGCGGCGGGGTATTCCACGCTGGAGCAGGAGCTCAAGCACCGCCAGCAGGTGGAGCGGCCCCGCATCATCCAGCAGATTTCCGACGCGCGCACCCATGGCGACCTGTCGGAAAACGCCGAGTATCACGCCGCCAAGGAGGCGCAGGCGCACAACGAGGGCCGCATCGCGGAACTCGAGGACAAGCTCGCGCGCGCCGACGTGATCGACGTGTCGAAGCTCTCGGGCGAGACCGTGAAGTTCGGCGCCACCGTCACCTTGATCGACGAGGACACCGACGAGAAGCGGGTGTGGCAGATCGTGGGCGAGCCCGAGGCCGACGCCAAGGCCGGACGCATTTCCATCACCTCCCCGCTCGCCCGCGCGCTGATCGGCAAGGCCAAGGGCGCCTCGGTCGAGGTCGTCACGCCCGGCGGCGCCAAGGCGTTCGAGGTGAAGAAGGTGGAGTGGCGGTAGCCAGAGGTCAGATGACAGAGGTCAGAGGACAGAAGTGGACCATCCCGATCCGTCATCTGACATCTGACATCTGACATCTGACATCTGTCATCCGGCTTCGAACGGCACGATCGCCGCGTCCTTTGCCGTCTTCAGCACCAGCGACGTCTTCACGTTGCGCACGTGGGGCGCGGCGGTCAGCTCCGCGACAAACGCCTGGAACGTGCGCAGGTCCGGCGCGACGCACTTGAGGATGAAGTCGATCTCGCCCGAGAGCATCCAGCATTCGCGCACCACGGCCTTTCCCCGCACGAACGCTTCGAAGGCCTGCAGATCGGCGTCCGCCTGGCTCGCCAGATGCACCATGGCGAAGACGGTCACGTCATAACCGAGCAGCTTTTCGTCGAGCAGCGCCCGGTAGCCTTTGATGTAGCCGGCCTCCTCGAGGGCGCGCATGCGGCGCAGGCACGGCGGCGCGGAAATGCCCACCCGATGCGCCAGATCCACATTGGTGATTCGACCGTCGTCCTGCAGTTCCTTGAGGATCTTGCGGTCGATGGCGTCGAGGCGGGCGGGCACGGGCACCTCCGTCGGCGAAGCGGCTGGCCGCCCCCGGCCCAGCCGGCCTTTCCCTATCCCGAAAGCCCTATTTCGAGCAATATTGTTGCGCAGTCTCTGAACAATCGTTCATATTGTTGTTAACTCCCTCCGTTCCCGGGTTGCGTATCTTGCATGGGTGGGTCGACGGTTTAGATTGTGCAGAGCACCAGGGGCCCTTTCCGCCAGCGAGCTGGGCGGCCGCGGCCACACGTGAAGGTCTTTGCCGATGGCTGCCACAACCCACGCCAAGGTCGTGATCGTGGGCTCGGGCCCGGCCGGCTGCACCGCGGCAATCTACGCCGCGCGCGCCATGCTCGAGCCGATCCTGATCCGCGGCGTGGCGCCCGGCGGGCAGCTCACCATCACGACCGACGTGGAGAACTACCCGGGCTTCGCCGACGTGATCCAAGGCCCCTGGCTGATGGAGCAAATGGAGAAGCAGGCCGCCCACGTGGGCACGCGGATGGTGGCCGATCACGTCACCAAGATCGATCTCGCCCGCCGGCCGTTCCGGCTCGAGTGCGATTCGGGCCACGTCTATTTCACCGACACGCTCGTGCTCGCCACCGGCGCGCAAGCACGCTGGCTCGACCTGCCGTCCGAGCGCAAGTTCAAGGGCTACGGGGTTTCTGCCTGCGCCACCTGCGACGGCTTCTTCTATCGCGGCAAGAACGTGATCGTGGTCGGCGGCGGCAACACCGCGGTGGAAGAGTCGCTGTTCCTCACCAAC
>JABCYT010000778.1 GCA_013290035.1 Alphaproteobacteria bacterium | reverse complement strand
AAGCCTGGCGTTCGCCGAGTACAGCAAAAGCATCGCCGACCTTACGCCGAAATGGCGGCGGGTGCCGGCCGGCGCAACGCCGTTCAGGGCGGCGTCCGTCGCGCGCAGCGAGATCATGATCTTCAACATCGCCGACTACGGCCATACCCTGTTGAACGACTTCTTCATCGCCGGCGGCCAGTTCCGGCAGGCCGCGTTCCAGGCGCCCGGGCAGATCGCCGCCCTGGGCAAGAAGGTGGCGATCAACTGCACGGGCTACGGCGCACGGGCGCTGTGGAAGGACGAGACGCTCACCCCCGTGCGCGGCCAGATCGCGCGGCTGATCCCGCAGCCCGACGTGCGCTACGGGCTGACCTATCGCCAGGTCATCGCCGTGCCGCGCCGCGACGGCATCGTCGTTCAGTCCTTCGAGGGCGGCGACATGAAGGGTTACGGCGACACCAACGAGGCGCCCGACCGCGCCGAGGCGGAGCAGGCGGTGACGACCCTGGCCGAGCTGTTCCAGCCGGCGCGCCCGCGCAGCTGACGGAAGCCCACTCTTGCGCTATCTCGTCATCACCTGAAGGAGAGAACGGATGTCAGCCATCGCCACCATCGCCATGCAATTCTTCGACGCCTGCGAAAAGGGCAAGGGTTGGGAGGCGTGCAAGTCCTACTGCAAGCCCGACGCCACGTTTTCCGCTCAAGCCGAGCCGTTAGCCGAGGTCCGCACGCTCCAGCAATACGCCGACTGGATGCAGGGATTGATGAAAATGATGCCCGACGGCCGCTACGACCTCAAGTCGTTCGCCACGGATGCCGAACGAAACAACGTAACGGCCTACGCCGTGTTCTCCGGCACCCATACCGGACAGGGCGGTCCGCCGCCGACCGGCAAGAGCACCCGGTCGGACTACGTCTATACGATGGAGTTCGACGGCGACAAGATCCGGCACATGACCAAGATCTGGAATGCCGGTTGGGCGCTGAAGGAACTGGGTTGGTGAAGGCCTCAACCCCGCTTCAGGCGAGGTAGGTCGCCGACACGCCGCCGTCGACGGTGAGCGTGTGGCCGTTGACGTAGGCGGCGGCCGGCGACGCGAGGAAGACCGCGGCGCCCGCGATCTCCCACGGCTCGGCCCAGCGCTTGGCCGGGCAGCGTTCGCTCAGGCGCTCGCCGGCCGGCGTGGCGATCATGGGGGCATTGGTCTCGGTGGCGAAGAAGCCGGGCGACAGCGCGTTGGAGGTGATGCCGGTGGCCCCAAGCTCGGCCGCGAGCGCACGCGCCAGCGCCGACAGGCCGCCCTTGGCGGCGATATAGGACGACGCTCCGGGCACGGCGAGGTTGCCCACGATCGAGGTCACCAGAATCAGGCGCCCCCAGCCGCGTTCGATCATGCCGGGCACCACCAGCCGGACCAGGGCGTGAGCCGCCGTGAGGTCGACGTCGATCAGGCGGGCGAAGGCCTCGGGCTCGATCTCGGCGAACGGCCGACGATCGCGCTCGCCGACATTGTGCACCAGGATGTCGATCGGCCCGGCGCGGCTCACTTCCACCTGCATCGCGGCACGGTCGGCCATGTCGAAGCAGAAGGCGTCGGCGGCGTGGCCGGCGGCGGCGAGCTCGCCGAGACGGGGCGCCAGCCGCTCGTGCGAACGGCCGTGCAGCAGCACCTTGGCGCCGGCCTCGGCCAGGCCTTTGGCGATCTCCCAGCCCAGGCCGCGGCCCGAGCCCGTGATCAGGGCGGTGCGGCCGTCGAGCCTGAAGCGGTCGGGAAAGGTCGACATGGGGCGGGACATTCGTCTATTGCGGCAGCCCGAGTTAGCTTCGTATTGGCAAATGCTGCAACTGCCGAAAGTCATTGGCCATCGCGGGGCGGCCGCATATGCCCCGGAAAACACGCTGGCCTCCTTCCGCGAGGCCCGCCGGCGCGGCGCCACCTGGGTCGAGACCGACGTCGTGCTGACCGCCGACGGCGTGCCCATCCTGATGCACGACGCTTCGCTGAAGCGCACCACGGGCATCGACCGGCTGGTGGCCGAGACGCGCCGCGCCGACCTGCCATCCGACGTGCCGACCTTCGAGGAGGCGATCGCCTGCTGGGGCGAATTGGGGCTGGGCTGCAACGTCGAGATCAAGCCCACGGAAGGTCGCGAGGCCGAGACCGCACGCGTGGCGGTCGCGACCCTGCGGCGCTGCTGGCCGAGCCATCTGCCACAGCCGTTGCTGTCGAGCTTCAAGGACGCCGCGCTGGCCGCCGCTTGCCAAGCCGCGCCGGAGTTCGCCCGTGCGCTCCTGATCGAGCAGGTGGCGGACGATTGGCGCCCGCGCGCCGAAGCCGTGGCGGCGAGCGGGATCAATACCGACGGCAAGCGTCTCACCGCCGTCCGCGCCGTCGAGATCCGCAAGGCGGGCTATGCGCTCGGTGTCTACACGATCAACGATGGCGACGTGGCCAAGGCCTTGGTCGGCATGGGGGTGCAGTGCGTCATCAGCGACGTGCCCGACGTGATCCTGGCGGCGCTCGGCTGATTTGCCGCCAAATTGAGGGGTTGCGTTCTCTACACAGGCTTGGTGGACTGTCATCAGACCGCAAAAAAATAGACACATCGCAGTCTTGCGGCCCGTCGATACATCGACGGGGGGTTCTCAGGGAGGTTTGGCAATGATTCGGATTCTTC
>JABCYT010000777.1 GCA_013290035.1 Alphaproteobacteria bacterium | reverse complement strand
GGTCGGCGAGTTCCTGGTGCGCGACTACACCCGCAAGGGATTTCTGCGCGGCACGGCGGTGCGGCTGCCGACGATCTGCGTGCGCACTGGCCTGCCCAACAAGGCGGCCTCGACCTGGGCGAGCTCGGTGGTGCGCGAGCCGTTGACCGGCATCGACGTCGTCTGCCCGGTCACGCCGCAAACCATCATGGTGGTGTTGAGCCCGCGCAAGACGGTCGACGCCTTCATGCGCCTGCACGACCTGCCAAGCGACGCCTTCGGACCGGGCCGCACGCTCCTGCTGAACGGCATCAACGTCACGGCCAAGGAACTCGAGCAGGCGGTCGGCCGCCATGCCGGCAACCGCAAGGTCGGCAAGGTGATCTGGCAGCACGATCCGGCGATCCAGAAGATTTGCGACGGCTGGCCCCAGGGCATCGACGGCAAGCGGGCGCGCACCCTCGGTTTTGAAATCGACAAGGATCTCGACGAGGTCGTGCGCAACTTCATCGCCGACGACCTCGACGAGCAGATGAAGATCGCGAAGGCGGCCTGACGCCTTATTCCTCCCCCGTCATACGGGGGAGGTGATTGAATGGATCTAACGCCGCCGCAACATCCGCCAGCCGTTCTGCAAATGCCGCACCGGTCCCCACACATGGCGCGTGCGCATCATGTGCCAGCGTTGCGGCTCGTTATCGGGACCGGCGATCGGTCCGGCGTCGTCGACATAGTCGGTGATGCCGACGGCGTCGGTGTCCCATGGGCCGGTCGTCTTGAAGATCGTGGTCTTGGCGCCGTAGGTGGAAAGCGCGCCGCTCATGCCCGAAGCCATGAAATCCATGTAGCGCGGCAGGCTCTCGGGACGGCAGAAATAGCCCTTGTTGAAACCGACCGCGAGCAGGCGGAAATGGAACGGGTTCTTCTCGAGATAGCGGATCGCTTCGGTGGTGTTTGCCGGATAGCGCGGCGAGAAGAAATCGTCGATCACCACGATACCGTCGGTGTTGACGATGCGGTTGGCGAACTCCAGCTCGCGATAGACCGCCGTGCCGGTGTGCTCGCCGTCGATGTGGAACCAGCGAACCGTCTGGTGCATGGCCTGGAGGTCGAGCTTGGCCGGCAGGTCGGCCGACGGACCCGACAGCGGCACGATGTTGACCGGCTCGGCGCCCACCGACCGGATGGCGCGCTGCACCGCCGGCTCGTCCAGCCTGAGATCGCACAGGTAGAGCTTCTCGTCGCCCTTGCGGTAGGAGGCGAGCAACGACGCCGAGCGGCCGCGCCACACGCCGATCTCGAACAGATCGCCGGACACCCGGGCCTGCTGGTCGAGCAGGGCGCGCCAGACGCAGTAGGACTGGAACATGAACCAGCCCGGAATGGCGTCGATTTTCTCCCAACTGAGCATCGTCGATCCTCGCATGCGGCGCCTTGCTAACAGCGCTTTTTCGACGCCGCAAGCCGGGACCGCTTGCGTCCGCGCCAGCGGTCCTGTAGAGCCCGCACGCCTACTCATGCCAACAACAAAAGTCGCTTACAGAACGACGGTCTGCCTGATCTGGGGGCTGGCACTCTGGCATAGCTGGGAGAGCCGGGGCCTCTTCGTCGACGGCTCAGCGTTCCTCGTCCAGATCGCCCGGCGCGAGTGGTTTTTCGACTTCTATGCGCCGCGCCTCTACGCCATGGTGGTGGGCCAGGCGCCGATCATGACCGCGGTCTTCCTCGGCGTCACCGATCTGCACCTTCTCGCACGCCTGCTGTCGCTCGGGCTGTTTGCCCTGCCGACCGCGCTCTATCACCTGGCGCTGGTGCGGGTGAAGGACGACGCCGTGCTGCTCGCCGCCGTGATCGCCGCCATCGCCGTGGTGTTCATGACGACGTCGTTCTTCATCGTCGGTGAATACAACACCGCCTACGCCATCGCCGTCCTGGTGGCGGTCCGCCTGGTGACCGCCGACCGGCTCACCCTGGTCGATGGCCTGTTCCTGGCCGTGATCGGTGGCCTCGCCATCCGGACCTACGAGGTCATGCTCTATCTCGGACCGCTCCTGTCGGCGATGGTCGTGTGGGCGATCTGGCGCGCGCCGGCGCGGCCGTGGCTGCCGACCACCCTGCATCTGCTCTCGATCGCGGGTTTCATCGCCGGCATGTTCGTCGCCATCGGCTCGCTCACCCGGCCCTACTCGGTGGAGCATCTCGACGAGACGATCGAGACGGCGACGAATTTCTGGCAGAACATGCAGTTCGACCTGGCGGTGGCGGCCGCCCTCGTGGTGGTGGTGTGGGCGCTGGTCCGGCCGAGCGATCTGACGGGCGGCAAGCCCTATCGCTGGGCTGCCGTCTGCCTCGTCCTCCTGGCTTTGTCGCCGCTTCTGATGCTGGGCGACGTCCTGGTGCGCCCGCTCGCCAAGTCACAGTACGTGGCGCGCACGGCGGCCGGCCTTATCATCGCCTCCATCGTCGTTTTCATCTGGGCCTACGCCTCCAACGTGCGCGGCAAGCTGCCGGCCTTCGTCGTCCTCACCGCACCGGTGGCCGCGCGGCGCTTCCTCATCTTTGCCCTCCTGATATTGCTGGCGGTGCTTCCGTCGGACATCTTTCTCACGCAGAGCTGGGTGGCGTATCTCGATGCCATGCGCACGACGGTCCGCGACCATGGGGGCGTGATCGCCTTCGAGGA
>JABCYT010000776.1 GCA_013290035.1 Alphaproteobacteria bacterium | reverse complement strand
TATTTGATCTCGAAGGTCGCGAGCTTGCCGTCGGTCCCGTCGGTCTCGACCAGGAACTTGCCGTCCTTCTTGAAAAAGCGCGAATGCACGCCGTAATAATCGAAGCTCGCGTCGCTGAAATCGCCGAGCACCGACTTCTCGCTCGCGTGCGCCATCGCAAGATTGTGCTGGGACGCGCGCCACAGCCGCGCCTCGCCCTGGTGACAGCCGGCACAGGTCTCGCTGCCGACGAAGGTCACGGCGGCGGTCGAGGTGCTCGTGAGCGACCTGTTCCACACGGCGTAGGCAAGACCGACTAAAAGGAGCGCGACAGCCGCAATCAACGCGGCGAGCCACCTTGTGCGCCGGCGCGCGCGCGGCTCGCCAGACGCGGCGCCCGGCGCGGGGTGCTGCGGGCGCCTCGCATCGGTTGCGCCGGCGTCCTTTCGCGATCTGGTTTTCTTGCCCGAGCTGCGCCGACCAGTGGCCATGTCTCCGTCACTTTAACACGCGCTCTCGGTCAGCTTCGGCGGAGAGCGCGCGGCGGGCTGCCGGCCTTCCACCGTACAGCATACGCCCCGCTACTCGCTCATCCGGTTGTTCCGCTGCGCGGCTTCCAGCTTCTTGACGTCCTCCAGCGACAGCTTCGGTCGATCGATCTTGATCGTCAGCTTGTTGAGCTTGCCGGTGAACTTGAATGGCACCTGGTAGTCCTTGTCGTCGACCGACGTGCCGGTGTCGTGAGTGAAACGCTCCTCGGGTTGGTGCCGCTCCGAGCCCATGACGAACGTTCCGCCGGGAATGAATGCCATGCCGGCGGTTTCGCCCTCTTCCGCCGGGTGCCCGGAATAGGCGGCGCAGCTTCCGAGCGGCAGCTGTGCCGTATCCTCTTGCGCGAAGCCGCCGGCGAACGCGCCGGCCATCAGTCTTTCGCCTGGGCGAGGGCGCGTTGGATGACTTGGTGATCCTCGTTCGTGAGCTGCACCGGTCCCAGCTTGAAGGTGAGCTTGTCGAGCTTCCCGGTGAAGCGGAACGGCACCTGGTAGTCCTTGTCGTCGACGGGTGTCCGGGTGTCCACGCCTACGTCGAAGGTCTCGTCGATGGCCATCAGAAACGGGATCGTGTGCGCGATCTTCTGGTTGGCGACTTCCTTGTCGTCGACCTTGAGCACGCCGGTGCCGCCCTTGCCGAAGCCGGGCCCGTCGTATTTGAAATCGAACACGATTGTGTGCTTGCCCGGCGCGAGCGCCTGCTGACCTTCCCAGCGGAAGCGTTCCAGGTCGAGAAGGTTATAGAGGAAAACCGGCTTGCCTTTGAGCAGGTATAGGCCGTAACCGCCGAAGCGGCCGCCCAAGGTGACGATCATTCCCTCCCCGCCGCCCTGCGGAACGTCGACTTCGGCGGTGATGGTGTACGACTTGTTCAGGATGCTCGGCGCGTCGCTGTCGGGCAGGCCGGCCATCTCGCCCGAGTAGGTGAAGACGGTCCGTCCGGCGGTGGCGCTCGGCCGCGGCGCTACGATGCGCGGCAAGACCGAGTTGTCGAGCGGGAAGACATTGTATTTCGTCGCCTCGACCAGGAAGAGCTCCTGCATCTCGCGCAGCTTGTCCGGCATCTTGGCGGCGAGGTCGTTATACTCCGAGTAGTCCTCGGCGAGATTGTAGAGTTCCCACTTGTAGCCGTTGACCACATCCGTGGGCAGCTTGACCGTACCGAGGAGCCACGGCGGAGCCGGCGGGGTCGTAGCGGCGATCCAGCCGTCGTGATAGATCGCGCGGTTCGCGAACATCTCGAAATACTGCGTGGTGCGCGCCGACGGCGCGGCGGCGCTCGCCTTGTCGAAGCTGTACGCCATGCTCACCCCTTCGATCGGCTTCTGCGCGATGCCGTTGACCATGACCGGCGCCGGGATGCCGGTGACCTCGAGGATGGTCGGGACGATGTCGATCATGTGGTGGAACTGGGTGCGGATGCCGCCGGCGTCCATGATGTGGTTGCGCCAGGCGATCGCCATGCCCTGCCGGGTGCCGCCGAAGTGCGACGCCACCTGCTTGGTCCACTTGAACGGCGTGTCGAACGCCCACGACCAGGCGACCGACATGTGCGGATAGGTCGGCGCCAGGCCCCAGACGTCGTAGGCCTTCATCTGCTCGGCGACCGGCAGGTCGAGAATGCCGTTGTAGGCCGTCATCTGGTTGGGGGTACCGACCGTCGTGCCTTCGGCGCTGGTGCCGTTGTCGCCGCTGATGTAGATGATCAGCGTGTTGTCGAGCTTACCCATGTCCTCGACCGCCTGGATCACGCGGCCGATCTCATGGTCGGTGTAGGCTACGTAGGCGGCGAAGACTTCCGCCTGGCGCGCGAACAGCCGCTTCTCGTCGGCGGTGAGCGTCTCCCACTTCTTCAACTCGTCCGGCCACGGCGTGAGCTGCGTATTCGCCGGGATCACGCCGAGCCGCTTCTGGTTGGCGAAGATCTCGTCGCGCAGCGCGTTCCAGCCCATGTCGAACTTGCCCTTGAACTTGTCGATCCACTCCTTGGTCGGCTGGTGCGGCGAATGGGTGCCGCCGGGCACGTAGTAGAGGAAGAACGGCTTCTCGGGTGCGGCGGCGTTGAGGCGCCGCATATGGTCGATCGCCTCGTCCGCAAGGTCGGTGGTCAGGTTGTATCCGGGCTTGCCGACCCA
>JABCYT010000775.1 GCA_013290035.1 Alphaproteobacteria bacterium | reverse complement strand
GTCCTCGATTTCGGCCTGCTGACGGCGGGCGCCAACACCTCGGCCATGCTGGCCGATCTCGGCGCCGACGTCCTCAAGATCGAATCGGGCGCCTACCTCGATCCCTTCCGTGTCGTCGGCAAGCCCGACAACGAGGACGGCTGGTGGAACCGCTCGCCGCAATTCCAGTTCACCAACCGCAACAAGCGTGGCCTGGCGCTCAACCTCAAGGTTCCCGAAGGCCAGCGGGTGATCCGCGAGCTCGCTGGGCACTGCGACGTGGTCGTCGAGAACTTTCGCCGCGGCGTGCTCGATCGCGCGGGCCTGGGCTATGCCGCGTTGAAGGCAATCAACCCGCGCATCGTGTTCGCCGCCATCTCCAGCCAGGGCGATACCGGGCCGGAGCGCATGAACGTGTCGTTTGGCTCGACGCTCGACGCCACTTCGGGCATTGCCTCGCTCACCGGCTACGAAGGCGAGGAGCCGCGTATCTCGGGCATGGACGTGAACTATCCCGACCAGATCGTGTCGCTGTTCGCCGCCGGCATCGTCATCGCCGCCGTCATGGAGGCGCGCCGCAGCGGCACGGGCGCGTTCCTCGACTTCTCCCAGCGCGAGGTCGCCTCCTTCACCCTGGGCGAGGAAATATTAGCCGCCTCGGCCGATCCGGCGCGGCGGCTGAGCCCGCGCGGCAACGGGGAGGAAGGCGTGGCCCAGCAGGACGCCCATCGCTGCAAGGATGGGCGCTGGATCGCGGTCACGCTCGACATCGCCGATCCATCGCTCGGCGCGTTCTGCGCGGCTCGCAGCAGCGAGGAGGCCATGGCGGCGCTGCTCGCCACGGGAATCGCCGCCGCGCCCTGCAACGACGGCGCCGACCTGCTGCGCGACAGCAAGCTCGCCGGCGTCAGCCTGGTGCGCGACGAGCGCGGCGGACTGGTCAAGGGCCTGCCCTACCGGCTCGACGGCCAGGGCATCACCATCGAGCGCGCCGCACCCGATCTCGGCCAGCACACCGATGAGGTGTTGCGCGAGCTTTTGGGCTACGGCGATGCCGAGCTGGCGAAACTGAAAGAAGCGGGCGTGACCGCGACGACGCCCACGATTGGAGAGATCTGAATGGCGCGCGCCGAAGTGCACAGACTGATGGAGCGCATGGCGATCCCGGCCATCGCCGCGCCGATGTTCCTGGTCTCCAATCCGGCGCTGACCTTGGCCTGCTGCAGCGAAGGCATCATGGGCAGCTTCCCGGCGCACGGCACGCGCAGCCGCGAGGAGTTCCAGGCCTGGCTCGACGAGATGCAGGAAGGCATGAAGCGGCTGGAGGATTCCGGCCGCAAGCCCGCGCCGTGGGCGGTGAACCTGGTCGTGCATCCGTCGAACCCGCGTTACCCCGGCGATCTCGAGCTGGTCGAGAAATACCAGGTGCCGGTGGTGCTGACGTCGAAGGGCGCGCCGGGCGATGCCATCAAGCGCATCCATGGCTGGGGCGCTGTGGCGCTGCACGACATCGCCAACCGTCGCCACGCCGAGAAGGCGCTGGAAGCCGGCGTCGACGGCGTGATCGCGGTCGCGGGCGGCGCCGGCGGCCATACCGGCACGATCAACCCCTTCGCCCTGATGAACGAGGTGCGCCAGCTGGGCGATCACTTCGCCATCGTGCTGGCGGGCGGCCAGACCACCGGCCGCGACGTGCTGGCGGCCGAAGCGATGGGCGCCGACCTCGCCTATATCGGCACGCGCTTCATCGCCACCCAGGAGGCGATGGCGGCGGCGGCGCACAAAGACATGATCCTGAAGACCCGCGCCACCGACGTCTTCCTCACCGCCTCGATCGACGGCGCGCCGGCCAACTGGCTGACGCCCAGCCTGTTAGCCGCCGGCGTCGACCTCGACGTCCTGCGCACGACCTTGCCCGGCAAGATCGTGGCGGCTGAGGAGAACAAGAAGCGCTGGAAGGACATCTATACGGCGGGCCACGGCGTCGGGAACATCGAGGACATTCCGACGGCGGCGGAGCTTTGCCGGCGGTTGGTGACGCAGTATCGGGTCGCGAAGTCAGAAATGTTGCCCATCCTTCGAGACGGCCGCTGCGCGGCCTCCTCAGGATGAGGTCGAATTGTTGCGACGCTTTTACCTCACCCTGAGGAGCCGCACGAAGTGCGGCGTCTCGATCGGGCGGAGTAACCTCCGCCCTGTGGTGGGCCACACGCGCTTTTCGCTTCGCGCAACGAGTCCGGTGGCATCGCAGCCTGCCCTGCTCTAGGCTTCGCCCCCTGAGTTCAGGGGGATGCGCGTGAAGACAAAGGCGGCGGTCTGTTACGAAGCCGGCAAGACCCTCGAGATCGAGACGGTCGATCTCGAAGGGCCGAAATTCGGCGAGGTGCTGGTCGAAATCAAGGCGTCGGGCGTCTGCCACACCGACGAATTCACGCGCTCGGGCGGCGATCCCGAAGGCCTCTTCCCGGTGATCTTCGGCCACGAGGGCGCGGGCGTGGTGGTCGATGTCGGGCCGGGCATCGTGTCGCTCAAGAAGGGCGATCACGTGATCCCGCTCTACACGCCCGAATGCCGCGCCTGCAAATCCTGCCTCTCCGGCAAGACCAATCTCTGCACCGCGATCCGCGCCACCCAGGGCCAGGGCGTGATGCCCGACGGCACCTCGCGCTTCTCGCTCAAGGGCAAG
>JABCYT010000774.1 GCA_013290035.1 Alphaproteobacteria bacterium | reverse complement strand
CAGCGGCATCAGGCGATCCTGGATCTCGAACACCTTGTCGAGATCGCGCTTCTTCCAGGCATCGTGCATGTCGCCGCATAGACGCGGCGCGATGTTGGCCGTCACCGAGATGCAGCCGTCGCCGCCCTGCGCCAGGAAGCCCACGGCGCTCGCATCCTCGCCCGAGAGCTGCAGGAAGCCCTTCTTGGCCCGAAGCTTGGTCAAGGTCGGCCGCGCCATGTCGTAGCTCGCGTCCTTGATGCCGATGATGTTGCGCACCTGCGAGAGCCGCACGACGGTATCGACCTGCATGTCGCCGCCGGTTCGGGGGGGCACGTTGTAGAGCAGGATCGGGATGTCGACCGCCTCGTCCACCGCCTTGAAGTGCTGGAATAGGCCTTCCTGGGTCGGCTTGTTGTAGTAGGGCACGACCAGCATGGCGGCGTCGGCGCCGGCCTTCTTGGCGTGGCGCGTGAGGTCGATGGCCTCCTCGGTCGAGTTCGAGCCGGTGCCGGCGATCACCGGCACCCCGGTGCCCTTGGCGGCGGCGATGCAGATATCGATCACCCGCTTGTGCTCATCGTAGGAGAGCGTGGGCGATTCGCCGGTGGTGCCGCACGGGACCAGCCCGTCCGTGCCCTCCTTGATCTGCCAGGCCACGAACTTCTCGAAGCCCTTCTCGTCGACCGAGCCGTTCTTGAACGGGGTGATCAGTGCGACGAGCGACCCGGTGAACATGGTTTCCTCCGATTCTTGTGGGCAAAATCAGTCTAGGCCCCACCCCCTGTCGCCGCAAGGTTAGCAACTTGCCATTGTGATGCCGCAACTCCCTGCCTACGATTCCTAGCGTGAAGTCTGTCCGCTCGCCCCTCATCTTGCTCGCCGGCCTGCTGGCGGGTGGCCCCGTCCTTGCCCAGCAGGGCGGCGTCACCATTCTGCGCGGCCAGAGCGCCGATCAGCCGTTGCAAGGCACGCCCGATACCGGCGTCCGGCGCGTGCCGGTCGAGCGCGGCGCCGCCCCCAAGCCAGCGGCGCCGACGCCGGCCCCGCCTCAGGCCGCGCAGCCCCAGGCCCCACAGCCCATCGTCGGATCGGGCAGCCCGGCGCTGCCGCTCGGCAATGACGGCACGTCGGGCGGGATGATGCCGCCGCCACAGAGCGACATGGCGCAGGCCATCGCCTCATCGAAGCCGCTGAGCGACGCCGAGGCCGCTGCCTTCGCCGCCGCGCTCAAGGCGATCGACGAGGGCCGTTACGGCGACGCGCGGCCGATGGTGGCGAACTTCCGCAATCCGCTGCTGTCGCGCTACGTCGACTGGAACATCCTGCGCGTGGCGCCCAAGACCGACGCCGACTTCGCTTCGACGTGGCGCTTCCTGCGCGACAATCCCGACTGGCCGGAACCCGAGGTGCTGCGCCGGCAGGCGGAGGATCGCATCGCGCCGGATACGCCGGCCGGCGATGTCGTTCGCTATTTCAACGCCTTTCCGCCGCTCACCAGCACCGGCCATATGCGCCGCCTCGACGCCGCCCAGGCGGCGAGCCCGGGCGACGTCCAGAAATTCGCGAGCGACAGCTGGCGCAATGCGACGTTCCGCAGCGCCGATGAGAACGACTTCCTGAACCGCTATGGCCAGCTTCTCACCCCGCAGGACCAGATCGCCCGCTTCGATCGCATCCTGCGCGATGGTCGCGCCCAGGTGGCGCGCGACCTGCTGCCGAAGCTGCCGCCCGACTACCAGCCCCTCGCCAATGCGCGACTGGCGATGGCGACTCGCGCCGCCGATGCGCCGACGGTGCTGCGCGGCGTCTCGGCCGCGCGGCTGGACGAGCCGGCGATAAAGCTCGAGCGCGCCCAGTGGATGCGCCGCACCGGCAGCCTCGACGACGCGAAGGCCCTGCTGACCGCTCCCGTCGCCAACCAGAACGATGCGTGGTGGAACGAGCGCCAGCAGCTCGCGCGCGACCTGCTGGCGGCGGGCCGCGCCGCCGACGCCTATGCCGTCACGGTGCCGCACGGCCTCACCAGGGGCGTGGCCTTCGCCGAGGCGGAGTTCCTGGCCGGCTGGATTGCGCTCCGCCATCTCAAGCGCGCGGGCGAAGCGCAAAAGCACTTCCAGACGCTCTACGATGGCGTCGCGACGGACGTCTCCAAGAGCCGCGCCGCCTACTGGCTCGGCCGCACGCAGGAAGCGGCCGGCCGCGGCAAGGAGGCCAGCGAGTGGTACGGCCGCGCCGCCGGCTACGGCCAGACCTTCTACGGCCAGCTTGCCGCGCGCAAACTGCCGGCCAGCGCGCCGCGCCTGCCGAGCGACCCCGTCGCTTTGCCGATCGACCAGCAGACGCTCAGCGGCCGCGAGTTCGCGACCATGGCGCGCTATCTCGGCCAGGCCGGCGACTTCGAGCGCTCGCGGCCCTTCCTGCTGCGGCTCGCCCGCATGATCACGACGCCCGGCGAGACCGCGCTGCTCGCCCAGCTCGCCATCGAGCTGAAACGCCCCGACGTGGCGCTGACCGTGGCGCGTCGCGCGACCGAGAACGGCGTCACCCTGTTCGATACCGCCTTCCCGGTCGTCGATCTCGGCGCCACGGGGTCGATCGAGCGGGCGCTGGCGCTGGCGGTGACGCGCCAGGAGAGCTCGTTCAACGCCGCCGCGGTCTCGCCTTCCGGCGCACTCGGCCTGATG
>JABCYT010000773.1 GCA_013290035.1 Alphaproteobacteria bacterium | reverse complement strand
CGATGATCAGGCCGCCCACCAGCGCACCGCCGATCGAATCGAGGCCGCCCAGGATCACCACCGGGAACACTTTCAGGCCGACCAGGGCGAGTTGCACGTCGACGCCCAGCATGCTGCCCCACACGATGCCGCCCAGCGCCGAGACGACGCCAGCCATCGCCCAGGCGAACGCGAAATAGCGCTCGACATTGATGCCCATCGCCTGCGCCACCTGCTGGTTGTCGGCGACGGCGCGCATGGCGACGCCCATGCGGCTCTTCTTGAAGAACCAGCTGAAGGCGATGAAGAACACGACCGCCACCACCGCCCCCAGGATCTGTATGGGCGGCAGGCTGGCCGGGCCCAGCACGATGGGCTCGTCGCCGATCGGCAACGGCAAGGCGCGCGTCTCGATGCCGAGGGTTATCGGGCCCAGCCCGCGCAGCACGGCGGCGACCCCGATGGTCGCCATGATGACGGCCACGACCGGCCTGCCGAGCAGCGGCCGGAGCACCACCCTTTCCAGGCCGAAGCCGAAGCCGATCATCGCCAGCAGAACGACGACGATGGCGGCGATCAGCGGCACCCCCGCGAAGCCCAGCACGGTCACCACGATCATGCCGGCCAGCATGACGAATTCGCCCTGGGCGAAGTTGATGGCGTCGGTCGCCTTGTAAACAAGCACGAAGCCCAGCGCGATCAGCGAGTACATCAGGCCGATCGAGGCGCCGCTCAACACCAGCGCCAGCAGGAATTGCAGGTCCTCAGACATCGCCGCTCCCTCAGGCGGCCCGGCGGGCGGGTTCGGCCGCCGCGTTGCCGTGGATGGCGATGGTCGATTTGAGCGTCGACTTGCGGCCGTCCTCGAAGGTGATCTCCACCGCGACGTCGGCCTGCGACTTGCCGCCGTAGAAGGCGTCGATCACGCTGGCGTACTTCTCGGCCACGAAGCGGCGACGGACCTTGCGGGTGCGCGTCATCTCCGCATCGTCGGCTTCGAGCTCCTTGTTGAGCAGCAGGTAGCGCTTGACCTGCTGCACGTCGGGCAGGCTGGCATTGGCCTTGGCGATCTCCGCGCCGATCAGGTCCGCGACCTCCGGCTTGCCGCTGAGATCCACAAAACTCGTGTATACCAGGCCCTGCTTCTCGGCCCATGTGCCCACGGTTTGCATGTCGATCGCGATCATGGCGGCGACGAACGGCCGTTGGTCGCCGAAAGCGACGGCTTCGCGGATGTACGGGCTGAACTTCAGCTTGTTCTCGATGAATTGCGGCGCGAAGGCCGAGCCGTCGGCCAGTTTGCCGACATCCTTGGCGCGGTCGATGATGACGAGTTGGCCCTGCTTGTCGAAGAAGCCGGCGTCGCCGGTCTTCAGCCAGCCGTCGGCGGTCACCGTCTCGCGCGTCACCTCTTCCTGCTTGAAGTAGCCCTGGAAGACATTGCTGCCCTTCAGCAGGACCTCGCCGCGATCGTCGATCCTGATCTCGATGCGAGGGATCGGCCGGCCGACCGTATTGGGATTGGCCTCGGCGTCGGCCTGGCAGGAGATCAGCGCCGACGCCTCGGTGGCGCCGTAGACCTGCTTCAGGTTGATGCCGAACGAGCGGAAGAAGCGGTAGGTGTCGGGTCCGAGCGGCGCGCCGCCGGTGTAGCACCAGCGCGCCTTGCGCAGGCCGAGCTGGTCGCGCACCGGGCCATAGACCAGCAGCTCGCCCAGCGCGAGGCCGGCACGGTCGGCCAGCGACAGCTCCTTGCCGTCGGTCCGCTTCAGCTCGCAACGCTCGGCAAGGCTGCGGAAATGCTCGAAGACACGGCGCTTGAGGGGCGAGGCGTCACTGCCCTTGATCTGCATCAGGGTCAGCATGTTCTCCCAGATGCGGGGCGGCGCCAGCATGGCGTCAGGCCCCAGCTCACGCAGATCGCGCTGCACCGTCTCGGGATTCTCCGGGCAGTTGGCGGTGAGGCGCGCCACCAGCGCCATGCCCAAGGTGAAGGCGGCGTCGCCGAGCCAGGCCATCGGCAGGTACGACAGCCAGTCGTCGCCGGCCTTGACGTCGTTCACTTCGACGAACGCCTCGGCGGTGGCGATCATGTTGCGATGGCTGAGCATCGCGCCCTTGGGGCTGCCCGTGGTACCTGATGTGTAGGCGATCATCGCCGTGTCATCGGTGCCGCCCTTGGCGAGTTCGGTGTCGTAGAAGGCCGGATTGGCCTGGCCGAACTTCCGTCCCTCTTCCAGCACGCTCTCGAAGGAACGCAGGATCGGATCGTCGTAGAACGACAGGCCGCGCGGATCGTCGAATACGATCCAGCGCAGCTTCGGCAGCTGCGCCTTGAGCGACAGCGCCTTGTCGACCTGCTCCTGGTCCTCGGCCACGATCACCGAGGTCTCGGCGTGGCCCAGCACATAGACCAGCTCGGCGGCGATCGAATCCTGGTAGACCGGCACCGAGATGCCGCCCAACGTCTGCGCCGAGAGCTGCGCGAAATAGAGCTGCGGGCGGTTGTCGCCGACCACGGAAAGCTTGTCGCCGCGCCGGAAACCAAGCGCCGCCAGGCCCAGCGCGAAGTCGCGCACGTTGTCGCGATAGGCGGTCCAGCTGTAGGTCTGCCAGACGCCGCGGGTTTTTTCGCGGATACCGGCGCCCTTGGGATCCTGATCGGCGTTGCGCTGCAGCAGCTTGGGCA
>JABCYT010000772.1 GCA_013290035.1 Alphaproteobacteria bacterium | reverse complement strand
TCCGCCTTGTTGGCGAAATTTAACCACGTCCCGCGGTCGGTCAGCGTATAGGCGTTCATGCCGGCGGCCGCGTTGAGCGCGGCGCCCATGCCGCCGCCGATGTCGCGGTACCAGGCATCGCCGGTGGCGTAGGACGGTTTCAAACCGATGGCGCGCCACAGGCGTTTTTCCAAGGCATCCGTGCCGCTCTTGTCGCCGCGTGACACGAACGGCGCCCGCGCAGCCGCGATCGCCCGCAGGGCGGCCTGCGCGTCGCGGCCGCCGCCGACATGCGCGGGGTCCTCGGCCGGGCCGACGATCACGAAGTCGTTCCAGGCGATCTGGCGCCGGTCCTTGCCGTGTCCTTCGGCGATGAAGCGGTCTTCGGCCTCGGGGTCGTGGACCAGGACCAGGTCGGCATCGCCGCGGGCCGCCGTGGCGAGCGCCTGGCCGGTGCCTTGCGCCAGGACCCGCACCTCGATGCCGTTGGCCGCGGTGAAGGCCGGCAAAATATGCTCGAGCAGCCCGGAATCCTGCACCGACGTCGTCGAGGCCAGGACGATCGATTCGGCCCGGACACCGCCAGCGATCATCGAGAGCAACCCGACGATCACGAAAGCCAGGAGTCGGCGAGCCATCATCACCTGGTTCTCCCCAGACCGAGGGCGAAGGCGGTCGCGCTCACCGCCATGCTGATGCCGATCAGGACGAAGCCCAGCCCGAGGCCGAGCGCCAGATTGCCCTTGCTGGTTTCCAGCGCAATCGCCGTCGTCATGGTGCGGGTATAGCCGGCGATATTGCCGCCGACCACGAGGATGGCGCCAACCTCGGAGATGGTGCGGCCGAAGCCGGCAAGAGCCGCCGTGAGCATGTGCGTCCGTCCCATGGCGAGCAGGGTCGGGATGGAGCGCAGCGGAGTCGCTCCATCGATACGAAGCGCTCCGCCATAGTCCGTCCAGAGATCGGCCAGCGCGCGATGAACGAGGGCGGCGACGATCGGAGTCGCGAGGACGGCCTGGGCGAGCACCATGGCGCCTGGCGTGAACAGCAACCGCAGTTCGCCCAGCGGTCCCGTGCGGGACAGGACCAGGTAAAGCGCCAGGCCGACCACGACGGGCGGCAGGCCGAGCAGGGCGTTGATGATGACGATCAGCAGGCGCCGGCCAGGGAAGCGGAAAACCGCCAGGCTGGCGCCGAACGGCAGCCCGAGCAGGATCGCAAGCCCCGTCGCCGACAGGCTGACGCCGAGGGAAAGGGCGACGATGCGGGCAAACTCGGCTGATCCGACGGTGGTCCAGAAATCCGCCATATCTCCCCTTGGCAGTGCGTCGGCGCGCTACAGTCAGAGTGCATCCAACCTTGCCATCATCGAACGGCCATACGCCACGAAAACGTGTGTCGAGAGGGATCGGGACTGTTTATAGACTGGCGTTGCACGCCGCTCAGCTGTTGCCGGCGTTCGACAGCGAGATATCTCCGATGCGCTTCCGCAAGAAACTGCTGTTCGGTGTCACCTTCGGACTGATCCTGGCAATTGCGACCCTCGCCGGAATAGAGGCGCTGGCATCGCTCTACACGCCGTCCTGGCCGGCACGTGCACTGGTTTCGCTGGAGCCGATAACCACACCGCACGGCTTGAATCCCCCTTTCAACCGGCAACCATGGCTCGGCGATGCCGACAACTCGTGGGGCATGCACGATACCGAGCGGACGATTGCCAAGCCGGCGGGCGCCTTTCGCGCTATCTTCGTGGGCGACAGCTTTGTCGAATCCCGCTTCACACCCCTGTCTCTGCCGGCGGCCGTGAAGCAGCACATGCCTGCGTCAGCCAGCCGGTTGGAGGCGGTCCAGCTGGGCGTCCCGGGCACCGACCCGCGCAGCTACTATTATCGCATCCGCGACGTGGCGCTGAAGCTCTCGCCCGACGCGATCCTGCTGTTCTTCTATGCCGGAAACGACTTCATGCCGCCCGATCAGGGCTATTCCATCTGGCCGCACCTGATCGACGAATCGGCGGGCGGGTCGCTCGTCGGTTGGCTGATGCCGCGGACCAATTGGCTGCTCGTCAATCGGCTGAACCTGTCGAATTTTTTCCAGGCCCGGGCGCCGGCGCCGCCCAACGAAGAGATGATGCTCGATGCCGCGCTCAATGCGCCGCCCGATGAGCGGCTCGGACGCATCGTCGCCCATCTCAAGAAGTACAACTACCCGCAGCTTCCCGAGTCGCAGATCACCGAAATCCTGTCGCGCGGCGACAACCGATTCTGGCGTGCCGCCACGTCGAAGCAGGGGGAGCAGGAATTTCTGCTGGGCTGGGCGCTCGACATCCTGATCAACTGGGAGTCGAGGGACTTCGACGTCGCGAAGAATCGGCAGGATGCGGCGCGGCTGGCCGGTGACGGCGAGGTGGCGGCATCGCTGTCGTGGGTCGAGGCGGCGGATCGCGTGGCGCGCGCCCAGGGCGTTCCGCTGCTGGTCTTTTTGGCGCCCGTCGGCTTCGTCGATCCCGACTATGACGAATTCTGGAAGCCGTGGCCGCGCGCCTACAGTTGGAACTATATCTGCGACGAGCGGCAGTCGCGGCTGGCTGCGGCGCTCGGCAAGGCAAAGATCCGGTTCGTCGACCTGCGTGAAGACCTCACCGGGATTCCCGGCACCTATCGCAAGCTCGACGGCCACTGGAGCCAGAAGG
>JABCYT010000771.1 GCA_013290035.1 Alphaproteobacteria bacterium | reverse complement strand
ACCCGAGACCGAGCTGGAATACGACAACGTCTATCAATTGCTGGTTGCCGTTGTGCTCTCGGCACAGGCGACCGATGCCGGCGTCAACCGCGCCACCACGCCCCTGTTCGAGAAGATCAAGACGCCCGACCAGATGGTGGCACTCGGCGAGAAGAAGCTCATCGGCTACATCAAGACCATCGGCCTGTTCCGCATGAAGGCCAAGAACGTCATCGCCCTCAGCCGGCTCCTGATCGAGAAGCACGGCGGCGAGGTGCCGCGCAGCCACGAGGAGCTGACGGAACTGCCCGGCGTCGGCCGCAAGACGGCGAACGTGGTGATGAACGTAGCGTTCGGCGAGGCGACCATCGCCGTCGACACACATATCTTCCGCGTCGGCAACCGCACCGGCCTCGCCCCCGGCAAGAATCCGCTCGAGGTCGAGCTGAAGCTGTTGAAGCGCGTGCCCGAGGAGTTCCGCCAGCACGCCCATCACTGGCTGATCCTGCACGGCCGTTACACCTGCAAGGCGCGCAAGCCCGACTGCCCGCGCTGCGTGGTGAACGACGTCTGCAAGTTCAAGGGCAAGACAACGACCCTTTAAACTGCGTTAGCAACCTCAAAGAAGCCTCATGCTGAGGAGCCGCGCAAAGCGCGGCGTCTCGAAGCATGGGTGACAGCAAGACTGGATCCCATCCTTCGAGACGCGGCCTGCGGCCGCTCCTCAGGATGAGGCGAATCGTATCAGGCGGCGTCGGCTAAAATCTTGTCGCTCTCGTTGTCGACCACGACCGAGGTCTCGAAGTAGCGGATGTCCGGCGGCGCGCCGTAGCGCTCGGCGATGTAGGCCTTCCATTGCGGCGTGTAGACCGCGTCGGCGTCGGCCCGGCTCTTCCACAGATAGACGCCGCCGCCGATCCGGTTGTGGTCGTCGAACAGGTAGTACTTGCGCACCAGGCCCTTCATGGCGCGGTACTTGGGCGCCGAGCTCTTGAAAAGATCGTTGGCCTTCCGGGCGTCGATCTCGGCCGGCAGCTTGAAGTTCACGATCGCGGTGATCATCGGACCCTCCCTCGGGCTTTGGCGTCAGGCTTTGGTGCGCTCCTCGCGCACACCGCAGAGCAGGACGAAGCCTAGCACCAGGAAGATGAGCACGCACGCCACGCCCAGCCGGTTGGACTGGGTCGCCGTGGTGACGATGCCGATGGCGAGCGGGCCCATCCAGGCGGTTGCCCGGCCGGACAGCGCGAACAGGCCGAAGAACTCGCCGGTCATGCCTTCCGGCGCGAGGCGGCCGATCATGGTGCGGCTGGCCGCCTGCATCGGCCCCATGCAGAAGCCCAGCAGCAGCGCAAAGCCCATGAAGACCCACTCCTGCACCGAGCCGAACAGGCCGCGGGTCGGCAAGATGTCGCTGGCCGGCACGACGAAGAACACGCGATCGGCACTCACGCTGACGATGCCGATCGTGGCCACGATCACGCCCAGGGCGGCCGCCTGCACGGTGCGCTTGCTGCCGAAGCGATCGTCGAGCTTGCCGCCCAGGAAGGCGCCGGGAATGGCGAACACCGTCAGGATGATGCCGAAGATGCCGAGCGTGACGGTGCTCCAGCCGAAGGTCGCGGCGGCATAGACGCCGCCGAAGGCGATGATCGAGGCGAGCCCGTCATTGTAGAGCATGAAGGCGATGAGATAGAGCAGCGCATTTCTGAAGCGCCCGATCCTCATCACCGTGTCGAGCAGCGACCAGCCGCCCTGGCGCGCCGCCTCCCAGAGCGTGAGCTTTTGGCGCGCCGTATCCGGAGTGAACAGGAACATCGGGATCACGAATACCGCGAGCCACAAGGCCGAGGCCGGCCCGACCAGGCGCTCGAGCGGGTAGGTCTTGGGATCCAGCCCGAACAGCGTCCGATCGTTCAGCGCCAGCACGATGAACAGCGCGACCAGGCCGCCGCAATAGCCCAGGCCCCAGCCGAAGCCGCTCAACCAGCCCATGCGCTCGGGGTGCACGATGTGGGGAAGCTGGGCGTTGTTGAAGACGATCGACATCTCCGCGCCGATGGTGGCGATCACCACCGCGGCGCTGATCGGACCGATGAGATCGGGCCGGCCGGGATAGGCCCACCACAAGGCAGCGCAGCCCAACCCGAGCAGCAGCTGGAACGTGAAGATGTAGGGCTTGCGCTTGCCGCCGGCGTCGGCCATGGCGCCCAGGAAGGGACTCAAGAGCGCGATCAGGATGCCCGAGGTCGATTGCGTGAAGGCCCACGCCGCCTGGCCCTCGACGGCATTGCCCACCATGACGTTGGCGAAGTAGGGCGCGAAGATGAAGGTGGTGACGACGGTGAAGAAAGGCTGGTTGGCCCAGTCGAACAGGGCCCAACTGAACTGGCCGAGCTTCGAGGCCTCCCGGTGAGAATCGGTCATCGGCCGATGTTCATACGAGTTCGACCATTGCATGACGCCGCGCGGCGACGGCCAGACGCCGATCATGAGTCAGGAGAGTTGCATCGAGCACTTCAGCCAAAGCGACATACACGGCATCGTAGGCACTGAAATTGTTCCGCAGCGCCCAGACGCGGGGCAACAGGAACCCGTGCGGGTGCCGCCAGATGGGAAGGCCGATGAAATCGTCGAGGGCTGCCTGGGCCCGCTCCGCTTCGATCTCTCGCATCATAGCGAATCGGCGAATGA
>JABCYT010000770.1 GCA_013290035.1 Alphaproteobacteria bacterium | reverse complement strand
GTCGTAGCCCGCTTCCTGCAGGAGCTGCTTGGCCTTGGCGGCGTTGGCGTTCAGCACGTCGGCCATGCCCTCGTCGCTGGCCAGCGGCGTGCCGCAGACGAACACCGCCTTGCACAGCTTGTAGTATTTCGGATCGCCGATCGTGGCCTTCAGGAAGTCCTCCTGGTTGAAGGCGACCATGGCGGCGTGGCGGATCTTGGGATTGTCGAACGGCTTGAACAGGGTGTTGAAGCGCAGCGCATACTGGTTGCCGAGCGGGTTGCCATCGAACAGTTTGATGTTCTTGTCCTTGGCCAAGAGCGGCAGGAGGTCGGGCGACGGCTGTTCGAGCATGTCGACTTCGCCGCTCTGCAAGGCCGCCACCTGCGTCTGCGCGTCGGGGATCCAGATCCATTCGATGCGATCGACCTTGGCGATTTTGGCCCCGGCCAAGCCCGAGGGCGGCTCGGCGCGCGGCTTGTAGGTCGGGTTCTTGACGAACACGACCTTCTCGCCCGGCTTCCACTCCTTGGCGATGAAGATGAAGGGGCCGGAGCCGATCACATCCTCGGCCTTGATCTGGGTGAAGGGATCGGTCTCGGCGACCCGCTTGGGCATCATGAAGGGCACGTTGGCCGACGGCTTGCCCAGCGACTCCAGCACCAGGCCATAGGGCTCCTTCATGTTCATCTTGAAGGTCTTGGCGTCGACCGCTTCGAAGCCGGTGACCGAGGCCAGCATCTTCTGGCCCATCGAATCGCGGGCGCCCCAGCGCTTGATCGACTGGATGCAGTCCTCGGAAGTGACCGGCGCGCCGTCGCTCCACAGAAGGCCGTCGCGCAAGGTGAAGGTCCAGGTGAGCTTGTCGGGCGAGACGTTCCATTTGTCGACCATCTCGGGCTGAACCTGCAGCTTTTCGTCGAGGGCGAACAGCGTGTCCCACACCAGGTAGCCGAATCCCCGCTGGACATAGGCGGTGGTCCAGATCGGATCGAGGATCTTCAGGTCCGAGTTCATCACCGCCTTGATCGTCTCGGCTCTGGCGGTCATCGGGCCCAACAGCGCAGCGATGCTCGCCGCGGCCAACAGCAACGCGGCCGGCTTTCTGAAAATGACCATGAGCGACCCCTCCATTTCCCGGGGCGGATAGTCGCAAGAATCACGCCACTTGGCTAACGATCGCCGGCCCGGGTCTTGCCGTCACAGCAGCTGCGGGTGGGCTCCGCCATCGATCAGGATGCTCTGCCCCGATATGTAGCCCGCGTGCGCGCTGCACAGATAGGCGCAGAGTCTGCCGAGTTCCTGCGGCTCGCCGAAGCGCTTGGCCGGCAGCTCGGCCCGGCGCGCCGCCAGCGCCGCCTCGGGGCTGACGCCGTCCTGCTTTGCCCGGAAGGTGAAGTTGCTGATCAGCCGGTCGGTGGCGAACGGGCCGGGCAGGATGTTGTTGATGGTGACGTTGCGGCCGACATGCGCGCGCACCAGGGTGCTGACGAGTCCGTGCAATCCGGCGCGGGCGGCCACGCTCAGGCCCTGCACGTCGATCGGGTGGCGCACAACGCTCGACGTGATATTGACGACCCGCCCGAAGCCGCGCGCGGCCATGCCGTCCAGCACCGCCGCCAGCATCGCCACCGGCGCTTTCAGGTTGCTCTCGAGGGCGTTCGACCAGTCGTCGGCGCACCAGCTCGTGAGCCTGCCGGGCGCCGGACCGCCCGCATTGTTCACCAGGATGTCGGGCGCGGGGCAGGCGGCGAGAAGGGCCGCGCGACCCGCCGCGCTGGCAATGTCGCCCGCGACCGCGGTGACCTCGACCTCGTGCGCCGCCGCGATTTCCGCCGCCGTCTGTTTCAGCCGCGCCGGATCGCGCGCATTGAGCACCAGCGCCACGCCTTCGGCCGCCAGCGCCTCGGCGCAGGCGCGACCCAGCCCCTTGCTCGCCGCGCAAACGATGGCGGTGCGGCCCTTCAAACCGAGATCCATTGAACACTCCCTCGCGCCGCGCCAGGCGGCTTTACAAGAAGGTACCGAGTCTCTAGTCTAGTTCAAATAAGAACTAACGTTTTATTAGTAAAACAACGCGTCTTTCGCTTCGTCCACCTGCTGAGGAGCGTGTCCATGCCCGCGGCCGCGGAAACGATGCTGCTGACGATCTTCCTGCGGCACGACCAGTCGAATGATCTCGACGCCATCCAGTCGCGCCTGAAGACGGCCGGCTGGTGGGACGCCTTTCCGCCCGCGGGCGTGGAGGTCGTTTCCTGGACCGTGGCCATGGGCTTCGGCCAGATCGTGACCCTCCGACTGCCGGCGTCGAAGCTCGCGGAGGTCAACGTCGAACTCGAGCGCTCGGCCTGGGGCGTTTTCCGCACCGAGTGCTATCCCGCCTATGATTTCGTTCCGGTGCGCGAGCGCATCAAGGAACGCGTGCGCAACGGCGGCCAGTAACGGAGGCCAGTGATGATCAAGCGCGAGCCGTACCTCAATCCGCACCAGGCGCGCGACCGCGAGCCCGACGACTACCAGAACCTTCTGGGCGATGCGATCGAGCGCTGCTACGCCGCCAGCGTCCACGATCTCGCGGGACTGGTCGAGCGGCTGAACGACGCCAAGGTCCCGACGCCAGGCGGCAAGCCCTGGACGGCGGAGCTGTTCAAGCAAGAGATGAAGCGGCTCGGCGCATAACGCGGATTGAAGACAAGGATC
>JABCYT010000769.1 GCA_013290035.1 Alphaproteobacteria bacterium | reverse complement strand
CAGCGCAACATCGTTTTGTCGCATGCCGCGGGCGTCGGGCCCGCCACGCCGGCGCCGGTGGTGCGCCTGATGATGGGGCTGAAGCTCGCCTCCCTGGCGCAGGGCTACTCGGGCGTCGCCACCGAGACGGTGCAGTTGCTGTCGGCCATGCTCGACCGCGACCTGTTGCCCGTCGTGCCGGCGCAGGGATCGGTCGGCGCGTCGGGCGACCTCGCGCCCCTGGCCCACATGTCGGCGGCGATGATCGGCATCGGCCAGGCGACGGTGGGCGATGAGGTCATGTCCGCTGCGGCGGGCCTCGCCAGGGTCGGGTTGGAGCCGCTGACGCTCGCGCCCAAGGAAGGCCTGGCCTTGCTGAACGGCACACAATTTTCCACGGCGTACGCCCTGGCCGGCCTGTTCGACGCCGAGCGCGTCTTCCAGGCAGCTCTGGTTACCGGCGCACTGTCGACCGATGCGGCCAAAGGCTCGGACACGCCCTTCGACCCGCGTATCCACGCGCTGCGTCGGCATCCAGGGCAGATCGACGTCGCAGCGTCGTTGCGCGCGCTGCTGACGGGAAGCGCCATCCGGGAAAGCCATCGCGTCGGCGACGACAGGATCCAGGATCCCTATTGCCTGCGCTGCCAGCCCCAGGTGATGGGCGCCTGCCTCGACACGCTGCGCCACGCTGCGGTGGTGCTTTCGACGGAGTCCAACAGCGTCACCGACAATCCGCTGGTTTTCGCCGATTCAGATCAGGCGCTCTCCGGCGGCAACTTCCATGCCGAGCCGGTCGCGCTCGCTGCCGACATGATTGCTCTCGCCCTTTGCGAGATCGGTTCGCTGGCGGAGCGGCGCATCGCCATGCTGGTCGATCCGGCCCTGTCGGGCCTACCGGCGTTCCTGACGCCCAAGCCCGGCTTGAACTCGGGCTTCATGATACCGCAGGTGACGGCGGCGGCCCTGGTCGCCGAGAACAAGCAGCGCGCCCATCCGGCCAGCGTCGATTCCATCCCGACATCGGCCAACCAGGAAGACCATGTGTCGATGGCGGCCCATGGCGCGCGCCGTCTCCTCGAGATGTCGGCCAACGTCGGCAATGTCGTCGGCATCGAGTTGCTCGCCGCGGCGCAAGCCTGCGATTTTCATGCGCCGCTGACATCCAGCGCAAAGCTCGAGGCGGTTCGCGCCTTGCTGCGGGGCCGGGTGCCCGGTCTGTCCGATGACCGCTATTTTTCCATCGATATCGCGACTGCCGCGGGCTTGGTGACGACGGGGGCGCTCAACGATGCCGTGGGAAGCGATGTCTTGCCGGCCCTGCAAGCGTCAATGTGATCGCCAGCCTCTCCCGGTCATTCCGCGAGCGACGCATGGATCTGCGCCACCACCGCCGCGCCCTCGCCCACGGCGGCGGCAACCCGCTTGGTCGAGCCGCCGCGTACGTCGCCCACCGCGAACACCCGCGGACGGCTGGTTTCGAGCGGCAGGGTCAGGGGGCCGCCGGCCGCGTCCTTGCCGGTGAGGACGAAGCCTTTTTGGTCGAGCTCGACGCAGCCGTGCAGCCAGCCGGTGTTCGGTTCGGCGCCAATGAACAGGAACAGGTGGCGACAGGAGCAGCGGTGCTCTGCACCGGTCGCGCGCTGGCGGAAGATGGCACCGGATAGTCCTGTCTCTCGGTCGCCTTCCAGCGAAACGATTTCCGTGCCGGTGTGGAGCGTTACGTTGGGCAGCGCCTCGATCCGTTCGACCAGGTAACGCGACATCGAGGCTTGGAGGCTACTGCCGCGGATGATCAAGTGGAGCTGCTTCACCCGGGCGGCCAGGAAGGCCACGGCCTGGCCGGCGGAATTGCCGCCGCCCACCAGGGCGATCTCCTCGCCCTCGCACAGCTTGGCCTCGATGGGCGAGGCCCAGTAGGAGATTCCCGCGCCTTCGAAGGTGGCGAGGTTGGGAATGTCGGGCCGGCGGTAGCGTGCGCCCGAGGCGATGACGACGGTGCGGGCCTGCATCAGGTCGCCGCTGCTCAGCTTGACGCGCAGCGGACCGTCGCGATCGTCGCAGTCGAGCCGCTCGGCTTCGAGCGGAATGGCGAGCTCCGTGCCGAACTTCTGCGCCTGGTTATAGGCGCGCCCGGCCAGGGCCTGGCCTGAGATGCCGGTGGGGAATCCGAGATAATTCTCGATGCGGGCCGAGGCGCCGGCCTGGCCGCCGATGGCGCGCTGGTCGAGCACCAGCACCGAGAGGCCTTCGGAGGCGGCATAGACGGCGGTGGCGAGCCCGGCCGGCCCCGCGCCGACCACCGCCACGTCGTAAAGCCGGCCGGGATCGAGCTTGGGGGTGAGGCCCAGGCACCTGCCGGCTTCCTCATTGGTGGGCCGGCGCAGGACGGTGCCGTTCGGGCAGAGCAGCAACGGCTGCTCGTCGTCGTGAATGCCCAACCGTTCGACCAGCGCTCGCGCTTCGGCATCATTGGATGCGTCCAGGACAGAGACGGGATATCCGTTGCGGGTCAGGAAACCTTGCAGTCGCACGACGTCCGGCATGCCGGCGCGCCCGATCAGGATCGAACCGGACCGGTCGGTTTCGATCAGCCCGACCCGGCGCAGGATGAAGGCGCGCATCACGATCTCGCCGATATCCGCCGAGCCGATGATGAGCGCCCTGAGATGGGCCGAGTCGAACGGACTGGCGGTACAGCCCGC
>JABCYT010000768.1 GCA_013290035.1 Alphaproteobacteria bacterium | reverse complement strand
GTGGAGGGTGCCGGCGTGTCTGGCGCCGGCGTCTCTGGCGCAGGTGTTGCCGCGGTGCGCGCGAAGTCGGCGCTGGTCGGCTCGGGTGGAGCGGCAGCGTCCGGAATCACGATCGGCACCGCGGGCTGTGCTTCTGGCTTCGCGGGTATCGGGGCGAGGGCAGGCGCAGGCTTTGTCTGGGTTGCGTCGGCGGTGCGCGGCGACGACGCCTGCCGCGGCCAGACGAGCCACGCGCCTGCCGTCCCCAGCGCCGCCGCCAGGATCACGCCACCGATCAGGAGAACGGGTCGCGTCGCGTTCATGCTCCAACCTTAGCCGACATCGGCCACGCCGGAGAAGGCATGGCGCGATGGCGCACGACGATCAATGTGGTCAGCAACAGGACCGCGCCGGCCTGATGGGCGGTCGCCAGCGCGATGTCGACGCCGCTCAGGATCGTCGAGATTCCGAGGCCGAGCTGCAGCAGCGCCATCGCCGCCGCCGCCAGCGTCTCCGGCCGGCGCGTACGCCAGGCCAGGACCAGCACACCCAGTACCAAAAGCTTGGCGAGCCAGCGATGGACGAACTGGATGGTCGTGCCGTTCTCGAAGAAGTTGACCCACCATGGATCCAGGTCGAACAGGCCCGGCGGGATCCAGTAGCCCGACATCGTCGGGAAGGTGTTGTGCGCGGTGCCGGCGCGCAGGCCCGCCATCAGCGCCCCCCAAGTCATCACGACCAGGAGGAATCCGATCAGTGCCGTAGCCTTGCGACGGGTTTTGCCATCGCCGTGCCTCGCGCCCTGCGGCCCCAGTTCCAGGATCAGCCACACCGTGTAGGCATAGAGTGCCACGGCGAGCAGCAGATGGGCGGCTAGCCGGTAGTGGCTCACCGAGGGACGGTCGATCAGGCCCGACGCCACCATCGCCCAGCCGAGCGCGCCCTGTAGCCCGCCTAGCACCAGTAGCGCCAGCAGGCGCGGCTTCAGCGCCGGGGTGAGCTGGCCGCGCAGCCAGAACCAGGCGAGCGGTAGCGCGAAGGCCACGCCGATCAGGCGGCCCCACAGGCGATGGATGAACTCCAGCCAGAAAATCTGCTGGAATTCGCCGACGCTGAAACCACGGTTGATCAATCTTCCCTGCGGCGAGGAAAGATATTTCTGCAGCTCGGCCTGCCAGGCCGTATCCGACATCGGCGGCAACCAGCCCGTCACCGGCCGCCATTCGACCATCGACAGGCCCGACTCGGTGAGCCGCGTGAGCGCGCCGAGCACGATCATGAAGAAAATCATCGCGGCAACGACCAGCAGCCAGTTGCGCACGGAGGCGGGAGCCGTTTGCATGGGTGCCGGACCATGCGTGAAGCTGCCCGCCCCGTCATCAGGCATAAATGTCGCGAAATGGGCAGGTGCCTTGCGCTCACGGTCCGTGTTGTTTAATCGGTTCGCACACGAACGAATCACCCCTCGGCCCACCCGGATATTTCGACAATGACCGCGCCTGCGCTGGGCCATGGCCTCAGCTTCACCGACCTCTACGACCGCGACGGTCTTGTCCGTCTGGATGCGGCTTTCGCAGGCTGGCTGCAGACGGCCAATGTCGATGTGCATGCGCGCCTGATGGCCGCGCGCACCGCGCCCGACCAGCTGGCGGCGAAAGACGAGTCCAATCTTCTGATCGAGGTGGCGCGTCCGCTCGAGGATTTCCTGGGTGCCCTGTTTGGCGTTGCCCAGGAAGCGAGCGAACTGCGCGCCCGCCACAGCGCGCTGGCGCCGCTCTATGACTGCAAGCGCCTGTTCGTGCAACGCTACGTCGCGCGCATCATCAAGGCCGCTGCGGCGATAACCCTCGACGGTGCCAAGGTCACGGCCGAGGCCAATGTGCCGGCGCGACTCGAGGATGGGCTGGAAGCGTGGGAGCTTGCCTTCGCGCTGGCCGTCCGCGAACATTTGGGCGCCGACTTCAAGGTCGAGATGCCGACGCCTGCGATCGAGGCGCTGACGCGCTACGCCGCCTGGGCGCTCCATCACCCCGAGGGCAAGAAGCGTCATCGCGACGGGCCGTTGTTCAAGGTGCCGCACAAGCTCGACTTCGAACATCTCGTGCCGATCGAGACCGAAGTCGTGGACGGCGTCACGCGCCTGAAGCTGCCGCGGCCGATGCTGCGCCATCGCGAAGGCTTTGCGCTCACCGACGAGGGCTTCGACCTCGTGCGCGCGCTCGATCACACCAACTACTGCATCTGGTGCCACAACCAGGGCAAGGATTCGTGTTCGCGCGGTCTGCGCGACCGCAAGACCGGCGCCTTCCAGAAATCGCCGTTCGGCGTGACCCTGGCGGGCTGCCCGCTCGAGGAGAAGATCTCGGAGATGAATCTTCTCAAGAGCGAGGGCTTCTCCATCGGCGCGCTCGCCATGGCCGCGGTCGACAATCCGCTGGTGGCGGCAACCGGCCATCGCATCTGCAACGACTGCATGAAGGCCTGCATCTATCAGAAGCAGGAGCCCGTCGACATCCCGCAGATCGAGACCCGCACCCTGAAGGACGTGCTCGGCCTGCCGTGGGGCTTCGAGATCTATTCGCTGCTGACGCGCTGGAATCCGCTCAACCTCCGCCGGCCGATGCCGCGGCTGGCGACGGGCCGCACCGTGCTGGTGGTCGGGCTTGGCCCGGCGGGCTTCAACCTCGCCCATCATCTGATGAACGACGGCC
>JABCYT010000767.1 GCA_013290035.1 Alphaproteobacteria bacterium | reverse complement strand
GCTTGTGCTGCCCGGTCTGCTGGCCAGCGATTTCTCGACCCAGCCGCTCAGGAGTTTCCTGAAGACGCAGGGCTATGCCGTGCACGGCTGGAAGCAGGGCCGTAATCTCGGCCTGCGCCCCGGCGTCGAGCCCGACATGCTGGACAGGGTCGAGGAACTCTACGACCGCCATGGCGGGCGCAAGCTCAGCCTGGTCGGCTGGAGCCTGGGCGGCATCTACGCGCGCCAGCTCGCCAAGCGCCTGCCCGGCAAGGTGCGCTGCGTGATCAGCCTGGGCAGCCCGTTCACCGGCAACCCCAAGGCAACCAACGCCTGGAAGGTCTACGAGTTCGCCTCCGGCCAAAGTGTCGAGGCCGGCGACGGCCACATCGCGGGGCCTCTCAGCGAACCGCCGCCGGTGCCGACCACCTCGATCTTCAGCCGCTCCGACGGCATCTGCGCCTGGCAGACCTGCGTCAACGAGGAGCGTGCCGAGGTCGAGAACATCGAGGTCTACGGCAGCCATTGCGGACTCGGCCACCATCCGGCCGCCGTCTATGCCGTTGCCGACCGGCTGGCCCAGCCCGAAGGCCAGTGGAAGAAATTCGACCGCTCCGGCTGGAGGAGCCTCGTGTTTCCGGACTGGCGGCGGAGCTAGCTACATTTTCTTCTCGACGCTGGCGCGGATCTCTTCGTAGGACTCCTTCATCCGGTCCTGCACGATCTTGAACGCTTCGGCGCTCGACTTCTGCACCAGCTCGGCGATATCGCGCGTGTTGGCGATCGCCGCCTCCATCGCCTTCTTCGCGAACTCGGACTGCTTGGCCATGATGTCCTGCGGGCTGCCGCCCGGCTTGTATTCCTGCACCATGGCAGTGACGTCCTTCACCGCCTGCTCGAAGATGTCGCGCTGCTTCCTGGCAATCTCGTTGGCGGCGCCTGCCATCGCCTGCCACGACTTGCTCATGGCCTCCAGGTTCTTCTGCTGATGCTCCATGATCTTCGTCATGTCGAACGGCGCGATCTTGAGCTGCTCGCCCAGGTTCTTGAACATGTCGGTGAAGTTCTGCTGTGCGTCGGCCATGCGAACCTCCTGTCGGTTAGGCGGCGAGCTTCAACCCCTGTTCCAGCGCATGCAAGGCCAAACCGGCCAGGCCGCCGATCAAAGCTCCGTTAAATCGGATGTATTGCAGATCTCGCCCCACGGTGAGCTCGATGCGGCCGATCAGCATGTCGATGTCCCACGCCTTGACCTGATCGGCGATGAAGCGCCCGACGCCGCTCTTCTGGCTTTGCACGAAGTCGGCAAGGACACGCACCATGCCGCGGTTGATCTCGGCGCGGATCGCCGGGTCGCGCGCGAGCTGGCCGCCGATATCGACCAGCATGGCCTCGAGCTGACGGCGGATCTGGCTGTCGGGCGCCCGCGAATCCTGCTCCAGAAAGGTGCGCAGGCTCTCCCAGGCGCCTTCGGCGATCGCGGCGATCTCGGGCCGCGCCAGCAGGTCGCGCTTGAGGCTCTCGGCGCGCCGCGCAAAGGCCTGCGAGCTGCGCAGCTGTTCGATGAATCCTGTCACGAAACTGTCGAACTCCAGGCGCAGCGGATGCTGGCGATCGGCTCGCGCGTCCTGGATGAAGCCGCTGGTGGACGCGACGATCTTGCGCAAGAGATAGGCATCGGCCCGGTAGAGGTTGAACAGCGCCGGCAGCTCCTTGCGGATCCTTTCGCGCAACGCCGCCAGCGTCTCCTCGTTGGTCAGGACCTTCTCCAGTGCGCCCAGAAGCTCGTCGAGCAGGCGCTGGTGCCGGCCCTTTTCGGTGACGGCGCTCAGCAGCCCCGCGGCCAGCGGCGCCAGCTCGACCCGCTGCAGCTCGGCCATGATGCGCTTGCCGATGAAGGCCTTCAGGCCGGACTGGTCAATGGCCCCCAGGGTCTGCGGCAGCAGCCGCAGCACGAAGTCCGCCAGAGCGGCGGCGCGTTCGGGCTCGACCAGCCAGTCCGCCACCAGGGCGGCAAAATCGACTTCGCCCAGTCGCTTCTCGACCGGCTCGGGCGCCAGGAAATTGGTCTCGATGAACTCGCCCAGCGTGTCGGCGATGCGCAGGTGGTTGCGCGGGATGATGGCCGTGTGCGGGATCGGCAGCCCGAGCGGCCGGCGGAACAGGGCGACCACGGCGTACCAGTCGGCAAGCCCGCCCACGGTCGCCGCCGCAGCGAAGGACGCAACGTAGCCCCAGGCCCAGTGCATCGGCTCGTAGTGCCGTGCCACCAGGAACAGCACGGCCGTGAAGGCCAGCAGCGCCGTTGCCGCCAGCTTGATGCGGCGCAGATCGCGGGCGCGCTCGGCGTCCCGGTTCGATGCTGGGGTCAGCTGCCCGCCCATACGTCGAGCACGTAGCGATTCTCGGCCGCGAGCGTCGCCACGCCGGGCTCGCCATATATCGCCGCCAGCGCGCGTTTCACGTCGGGCTCCATGCGTCCGCCGTCGCCGCAGACATAGACGATGGCGCCCTGTTCGATCAGGGCGCGCACGCGGTCGGCCTGGTCCTTTAGGAGATCTTGCACGTAGGTCTTCTTCCCGTCCTGGCGTGAGAAGGCGACATGCAGGTCGACGATGCCGGCGCGGGCGTGTTCTGCGAGCTCATCGGCATAGATGAAATCCTGCTCGGGATGACGACAGCCGAAGAACAGCATCGCCGGTCCGAGGCTCCGGCCT
>JABCYT010000766.1 GCA_013290035.1 Alphaproteobacteria bacterium | reverse complement strand
AGGGTACGCGCGACCCGCGTCTGCACGAGGTAACCATGGCGCTGGCCGGCGAGATGATCGCGCTCGGCGGCCTGGCGCCCAGCGCCGCCGCCGGCCGGGCGCGCGCCGAGGCGGCGCTGGAAGACGGGCGCGCGGCCCAGGTCTTTGCCCGCATGGTGGCGGCGCTCGGCGGGCCGGACGACTTCCTCGAGCACAGCGCGCGCTATCTCCCGCAGGCGCCGGTCAGAAGACCCTGCACGGCCGAACGGTCGGGCCATGTTGTCGGCATGAACACCCGCGACGTCGGCATCGCCGTAGTGGCGCTGGGCGGCGGGCGCAGCCATGCCGACGACGCAATCGATGCGTCGGTCGGCCTGAGCGACGTCATCGATGTCGGCGCCCCCGTGCGTGCCGGCAGCCCGTTGTGCATCGTCCATGCCGCCAGCGACAGCGATGCCGACACCGCGATCGACATGGTGCGCCGCGCGATCCGGATCGGCGATGCCACGCCCGGCGACCGGCCGGTCGTCCTGGAAAGGATCGCCCCGTGAGCGCGCTCGACCTCGAGGCATTCGCGCGCGACGGCTTCCTGGTGCTGCAAGGCTTCCTGCCATCGGCCGATTGCGATGCGCTGCAGGCGCGCGCGGCCGAGCTTGTGGCAGGCTTCGATCCTGGGCCGGTACGCTCGATCTTTTCGACGCGCGACCAGGGCCATGCCGGCGACCGCTATTTCCGGGAGTCGGGCGGCGCCATCCGCTTCTTCTTCGAGGAGAGCGCGACCGACCAGCCGGTGCCGCTGGCGCTGAACAAGATCGGCCATGCGCTGCACGATCTCGATCCCGTCTTCGACCGCATCTCGCGCCAGCCACGGATCGCGGCGCTGGCGCGGGCGCTGGGCCTGGTGCAGCCGCTGCTGCTGCAGTCGATGTACCTCTTCAAGCAGCCGCGGATCGGCGCCGAAGTCGGCTGGCACCAGGACGCGACCTATCTCAGCACCCGGCCCGTCACGGTCACCGGCCTGTGGATCGCCCTCGACGATGCCGATCGCGACAATGGCTGCCTGATGGCGCTGCCGGGCGGCCATCGCGGCCCGCTGCGCCAACGCTTTCATCGCGTCGGCGACCGCCTGGTCACCACCACGCTGGACGACACGCCGTGGCCGGACACCGCGCCGGCGGCACTCGAGGCGCGGCGCGGCAGCCTGGTCGTGCTGCACGGGCTGCTGCCCCATGCCAGCGCCCCCAACTGGTCGGTGCGGCCACGCCACGCCTATGCCTTGCACCTGATCGACGGGCGTGCGGAGTATCTGGCCGACAACTGGCTGCAAAGGCCGGACCTGCCGCTGCGAGGATTTACGTGATTCCCAAGGCTGAATTGCACTGCCATCTCGAAGGCTCGATCCCGCCGGCGTTGGCCCGCGAGCTGGCGGCCCGCAATGGCCTGGGCGTTCCACCCGGCCTGATCGGCGAGCACGGCCACTATGTATGGAAGGATTTTCTGAGCTTCCTCGCCACCTACGACCTCGTCTGCACGACCGTGCGCCGGGCGCAGGATTTCGGCGACGTTATCTATTCCTATCTCGCGAGCGTCGCGCGCCAGGGCGCGGTCTATGTCGAGATGTTCTGCTCGCCCGAGCGTCCGGCGGCGCTGGGCATCACCTACAATGCCTGGCTCGAGGCGCTCGAGGGCGGCATCGACCGCGCCCGGCGCGACTTCGGCATCGAAGGCCGCATCATCATCATCTGCATCCGCCATCTCGGGCCCGAGCGGGCGCTCGCCATGGCGCGGGCCATGGTGGCCGAACCACATCACTATGTTGTGGGCTTCGGCATGGGCGGCGACGAGGCCCAGTTCACGCCCGCCGATTTCGCGCCGGCCTACCGGCTGGCCCACGACCGAGGCTTCGGCTGCACCGTCCATGCCGGCGAGGTTTTAGGGCCGGAAAGCGTGTGGGCCGCGATCAACGATCTGCCCGTGACCCGCATCGGCCATGGCGTGCGCTCGGCCGACGATCCCGCCTTGATGGCCGAGCTGGCGCGTCGCGGCATCGTGCTGGAGGTCTGTCCCGGCAGCAACATTGCCTTGGGTCTCTATCCCGATCGCAAGTCCCATCCGTTGCATCGGTTGATCGAGGCGGGCGTTCGCGTCACGCTCAATTCCGACGACCCGCCGTTCTTCCACACCACACTGGGCGCGGAGTACGACGAAGCGGGTCTTGGAGAAGCCGCCCTGAGAGGCATCACGCGGACGGCAATCGAGGCGTCGTTCGCCGACCAGGCGACCAAGCAGAGGCTGTTGAGGGAGATCGGGCCATGATCGCAAGGAAGCTTCTGGTGCTCGGCACCGTGCTTGCCGCACTTTACACGAGCATCGTCACGGCGGGCATCGCCCGGGCGCAGGAGGTGGCGCCCAACGACATGCTGCTGGCGACGCTGTGGACGCAACGCTCGGTCGAGTACAGGGGCAACGCGCTCACCGTGTTCGCGCTGGCGAAGATCCGGCTCGACCAGGCGCTGGCCGACAAGAACTGGACGGCGGCTCCGGGCGAGCAGAAGGGCGATTACCAGAACCTGCCGCCGGCCGTCGTTCTCGACGTCGACGAGACGCTGATCGACAACTCGCTCTACCAGGTGTGGATGCTGAAGAACAACCAGACCTTCAGCACCAAGACGTGGAACCAGTTCTGCGCCGCGCAGGTCTCGCTGGCGATCCCGGGC